>NZ_JARGDP010000210.1 GCF_029210395.1 Petrocella sp. FN5
CTATCTATGGATAAAGTTGACCGCTCAAGAAACGGTATCATTCATAAAAATATTGTAGATTTTTTATTAGACCAGTAAGATCAGAGGAAGATCAGAGGGACGGTTCTTCCGGTTCGCATTAGAAGATCAGAGGGACGGTTCTTCCGGTTCGCATTAGTGAAAAAGAATCTATGGTATCAAAAGGAATCAAGAGGCAGATTTTTGAATCAGTTACATGAAAGGATATATTATGAGTAAGCATAAGATATATACGATGAGTGTAGCGAATGTTTATCCTCATTATATTACTAAGGCAGAGAAAAAAGGACGAACCAAATCAGAAGTGGATGAAGTCATCCGATGGTTGACCGGCTATAGTCAAGAAGCGCTTGAAGAACTACTGGAAAATCAGATAGATTTTGAAACATTCTTCGCCAAAGTACCTCAAATGAATCCTTTAAGGCATTTGATCAAAGGTGTGATTTGTGGTATTCGTGTTGAAAATATTGAGGAACCATTAATGCAGGAAATTCGTTATATGGATAAGCTGATAGATGAGTTGGCAAAGGGAAAAGCAATGGAAAAGATTTTGAGAAAATAGAATAGTGTTAGAATGATAGAAACTGCTATGAGAAAAACTAAGGGACGGTTCTTCCGGCTCAATGGCGTAACAAAAGTTAATACAGTATAATAGAGACCCGTTAGTCATGAATTTGGCTAGCGGGTCTTTAATTAACTATACGTGAAATAGAAGTTAAATAAATACTCTTAGAATCTAAGTCGTTATTGAC
>NZ_JARGDP010000211.1 GCF_029210395.1 Petrocella sp. FN5
TAATTAAGATACAAGAAAAGTTTCCTGGCATTATATACATACATAGAAGTTTGCATATGTAATACAATGCTTGGAAACCTTATAATCTAATTTCAATTTTTCTTAGCAAAATAATTATCACTGTTTTATCACCTGTTTTTCTAGGCTACACTATTTCTGAAATAGTATTTCTTCAACCTTCTAGTAGCACCTATAGCATTATTTCATATTTCATCAATGGCTAGCTCTTTTTACTCATCTTAATGTTTAGCTGTTGTCTCAGGATGACTTTTTGTATAATGTTCAAACTTACTTCCTTCTCTAATTCTTTCCTTTTCTTTTCCTTCTATGCCTGTTGTACCTGCTTCTCCTTCAAAATCGATAATATCAGGATTACCTCTATGCTTAATTATTATATCAGGATGACTTTCTGTATAATGCTCAAACTTACTTCCTTCTTTGATTCTTTCTTTTTCTTTTCCTTCTATGCCTGTTGTACCTATTTCTCCTTCAAAATCAATAATATCACGATTATCAATGTGTTCGTCCATTATATCTGTATTTTCAAATTTAGTTTTCATAATTTTCTCCTTTCACATGAATAACTGTCCTTAATCTTTGGATTATTATTCAGATTTTTAGAATAATACGTTGCATTTACTATTTCACAATATTGCTGACTACCACCTACAATCTTATTAGGGTTATTACCTATAGATGGACCTTAATGCTCACAACTTGCTTTGATTGAGTTTTATTTGATTTTTTT
>NZ_JARGDP010000212.1 GCF_029210395.1 Petrocella sp. FN5
CAAGAAAAATCAATAATCTAAGCATAATCCGGAAAACGCTTGAATTGTAACGCATATTACGTTACAATATAATAAAGGAGATGATATATATGCCAAATACTACAACCTTAAATTTGAGAGTAAATCCAATAGTTAAGAAACAAGCGGAAGAAATTTTATCAGAATTAGGTATTCCAATGTCTACGGCGATAAATATGTATTTAAGGCAGATCAATTTGACAGGAGGTATTCCTTTTTCTGTTGAATTACCTAAAGCGCCTGATGAAATAAATGCTGAATTAATGACAGATCTAGAGTTGCATGATAAGTTACAAAAAGGCTACGATGATGTTGAAGCAGGTAAAGTGTCGAATGCATCTGAAACTTTCAAATTGTTAAAAGAGAAACATTCAATATGAAAGAGTTCAATATTGAGATAACGAATGAAGCAATAAATGATTTGGAAAGAATATACTTATATATTGCAAATAGTCTATTATCACCAGAAATTGCCAGTGGTCAATACGAACGGATTACACTGAATATAATGAAACTAGATACTATGCCAGAAAGGTATCGCTTAATTGAATCAGAGCCAGAACATTCTAGAGGACTCCGCATAATGCCGGTAGATAATTATTCCGTTATATATGTTATTAAAAATCAGAAAGTTATTATTACAAATATCTTATACAGCGCTTCAGACCTTCATAATAGACTTAAATAATGGATTA
>NZ_JARGDP010000213.1 GCF_029210395.1 Petrocella sp. FN5
TCGTCAACTCGCTGTTATCTGCAGTAATAATCGGACCTTTACCACTACCTTAAAACAAAATCTGCATTTTTAAAATAATTACTGTTATATACAACACAACTTTGTAAAAATATAATACCCCTTATCATACAAACATTATTTTGAGGATTAATATTACATATAACAAAGGAATCATTATAGTCAGTCATTTGAAAAACGTAATTGTCTCTAGAAAATACTTTTTCAGCTACTTCAAAAGTGATCATAAAGCACTCTTCATCCCCCCAAAATGATTCATAGAGGGTAAAAGCGTTGTCTTCAATCAATTGAATAAACTTATCTCCAGATAAAGTTAATTCAATTCCTTTAATATATCCTAAGTTATCTTTGTCGTTCAGATATTCCTCTTCTATATCACCTTTTTTTAAGGCAGCATTGTATGTCAGCTTATTAAATTTTAGAGTTTCAAATTCTTTTCTAATATCTAGACTATATTTTCTTTCAACTTTACACTTGTCCGAATCAACTATCTTTTTAACAGAATCAGAATTTGTATTATTATATAACCCTGTATCTAATAAGTATATGTAACCCATAGAGCACGAACTATCGCATGTTATTCTCAAGTAACCACCTCCATAAAATTGCTTAAAACATAGATTATTATTGCAGATAACGT
>NZ_JARGDP010000214.1 GCF_029210395.1 Petrocella sp. FN5
TAAATAGAACCGTAAACAAAACTACAACCAAAATAGATAAGCATAATACCTAGGCTTGCAATAATGGTTCGGTATAAACCAAGAGGCATGAATTTTCTTGTGGTACCAACGGCAATGGAAATGAATCCATACCATATAAAATCAGCAAGAACATGACCACTATAAAAAAGTAGAACACCTGTGATGCCAAAAGATTTGTAGGCTTGCAGTAAAAAACCAAGGCCAATGATGGCCCACCAAAGTATAAAGTATGGGTTAGCAGCACTGAGTAAAAATCCTGAAACAAGGATGTTACCTGTGTTGCTTTTATTTTCGTCCAGTTGAATACTGATTTTGTTTTTAGCAGAACCGATAACCATATCAAAGCCCATATAGATTAAGAGGGCACCACCAATCAAACCGATGCCAACTTGTGCTAGGTCAGATTGTAATATGGTGTCAAAACCTAGGAATATCAAAGCAATCAAAAGGATTTCAAGGGCTGCATGACCGACAATAACAATAAAACCGGCAAAAATACCGGTATGCAAGGCTTGTTTAATGGTGTATGTAAGTAAAGGACCTGGCATCATAGCGCCTGAAAAGGCGATGACCAAAGCGGATAAAAATACGAGTGTCATTAAAATACACCCTTTCTTTTAATAACTTTATT
>NZ_JARGDP010000215.1 GCF_029210395.1 Petrocella sp. FN5
GAAAATATAGGAATAGGGCTCTGAGCCCGTGCTATAAGGATTACCATTTGGGGAATCATGTGTAGTTTTGCAAAATAAGTGACGATGCTAATGGAATAAATGATTTTCAACGAGGAGAGAAGAATGGAAAGGCAAGAACCATTGGATTTTGAAACATTTCTAATTCAAAAAGAGAAAAGAAGGCGTAATTTTAGGTTGCAAACAGACGAAAAAACACCAAAAAAAATTAAAAAGCCTTCAAGACAAGTGGTTAAAAATGTTAGGTACGAAGATTACAATTTAGATGAGTACGATTATGAATATGAGGAGTAAACTATGATTACAGACGTGGTTAAAGGTATAATTGCAGAAGTTATTGGACATGGTGATCCAAATGAAATCAGTATATCTATGGATTTTGAAGATGATCTTCAAATGGGTGAAGATGATTTGGTAGAGATACTAGAAGCATTAGAGGTAGAATATGATATTGACTTAGTTAACATCGATTACAGTCAATTCAAAAAGGTTAAACATTTGATAAGCTATTTGAAAGAAATATTATAGCATGACATTGATAGGGTTGAGATGATGGTCTTGCCCTTTTTTTAGTGCAAGCATCTTACTCAAAGAAACTGCTTCATAAAATGACAAATGTGATAT
>NZ_JARGDP010000216.1 GCF_029210395.1 Petrocella sp. FN5
TTAGTTGATGATTGCATCTAACGGGCGTGTGTTGACGACGCCAATCTGCTTACAGGTCGAGCTCATGCTTGTGAGCTTTGAGAACAGCTAATGCGATACCGACTCGGTTAGCAGATTGAGTGTTGTCAATACTATGTTATGTGCAGTTGCCCACGGAAAAATCCAATAAACTTATCTTTATCAATAAAAAGAAGATCAATACCTTGATTAATACCAATTTTCGTTATAGAAAAAACTAAATTTTACGGTAGCACTTCTTTTTTCATCGTTTATTACGTAATCCACATAGTATATTTCTTCTCGTGGTGACAGTTTTTCAATATTTCTGATTTCTCCACCACACGTTAGAATTTTTTCTTTTATTTTTCTTTTACAAATGCTTATACGCCATACCTTCTCGTAGAAAAGTACAAAAATCAAAAATAAAAAACTATAAATCTTAAAATCCATTTTCCACCCCCAAAATAAGTTGTTCTATTACAAACGCCTTCTTATCTAGAAAAGTCAAATTACTATCTGAGGTTAAAGATGTTGTTTTATTTATAAAACTTGTCTGGCTAACTTTAATCATCACCAATAATAATATCGATATCTAATAGTTACTTATTTGCTCTAATACAGTGGGCAATTGCACA
>NZ_JARGDP010000217.1 GCF_029210395.1 Petrocella sp. FN5
TTATCTATGGATAAAGTTGACCGCTCAAGAAACGGTATCATTCATAAAAACATTGTAGATTTTTTATTAGACCAGTAAGATCAGGGACGGTTCGAGACCACTGAAAAAGTCCCCTTTTCCCAAGCTCAAATAGCTCTGTTTTTATAAAATAAATAGTAGAATATTTTTTAAACAATAACCACCGATTTTTTTCTTAAAATCGGTGGTTTTCTTTACCACTATCCTTAATATTGTCTTTAGATTTACCGCTAGGGCAGTCAGCTTAGCTTGTGTTGATACACTTCTTAAGCCATATCCTTTGGCTCGATCTAAGTCGTGGAATCGCTTCTGCTCAGCATTCTTACTTTCTATACTGGCTCTTTTATGATACTTTTTTTAAAAGATATCGTCTTTTTGTTCTTGTGACATACTATAAAATTCACCGGTATTAAGGCCGACAGACAGTACTTTCTTCTTTGCTTTTTTCCCAGCACATTCTTCTCTGAAATTACATTTTTCACAATCTTCTTTTAAGAAGCTGTACCTGCAGCCTTCTCGATAATCTTCTTCTCTTTTGGTCTTATAATACTTTTTATTCCTGAATAACTTTTTCATCGGATAGGTTATATAAATGTTGTAGAATTAATA
>NZ_JARGDP010000218.1 GCF_029210395.1 Petrocella sp. FN5
TGAATATATTTGTAGGTTTTGATTATTGTTAATAGAGGATGTAATCGGTTACTAGTAGAGGAAGGATTTATATGGACTTATTAGGTGTTATTATATCAGGATTATTTCTTTTTTTTATTATTACAGGAGCAGTACGAGTTGCAATTGAACCACTCGTAAAGTCTGAAAGGAGTATGAAGTCAGTGAATGTGGATAAGCTGTACAGATTTCGTGATGAGGGTATAATATCTGAACAAGACATCTCGGATTATTTTGATGCAGTAAAAGGTCTTAAAGATTACGATGAAATTCGGGAGACATTTAATGATGCTAAGCATGTTCTTAAGATGTTGTATGAATCTGATGTTATAACTTCAGAAGACTATAATAACAGAATCGAGAAGTTGAAGAGCAAGTACAATATGGAATAATATTAATTCTGAAACATAATGGATATTTGGGTGCTGAGTATTATCATTAGAGGTTTCGTGAATAAGTTGTAGGTTATTGTAACTTCCGTTGATGACAGCATCTAACAGCGAGTTGACGATATGGGCTTTAAACAAGGAAAGGTACCACACATCGTCAACTCACAGA
>NZ_JARGDP010000219.1 GCF_029210395.1 Petrocella sp. FN5
TTACAACACCTTCTTGATTATTGCTAATCCATCCAGTCTTGCTCAATCTTTGCTTAAGATTAAAATATATTCATGTAATGGTTAAGGGTCAAAACTTAGGTTTGATTCTTTAACCATCTTATCTTTGTAAATAGAAAGCGTCTTTCTTCTTACAAAGTTATATTTCGATGTCTTGTACCTTCATACATCATGACCTATGATTTATGAAGTTACTTCATATATGTTACTTGGGAGTAACACATACAGTGATTTGCTTTCGCTTATCAAGATTACAAATCACTTCAACAATATGTCTTCACTTTCGTGCTTTCATATCATCTAACGACTTGCCTTCACTACTTCTACGACGCTTTTTCATAAGGCTTTAACCTCGCCTTATGCCTAAGCTGTATCCGTACGTGCTTTCAAGTCGTTTCTCTTATGCAGTTTTCAATGTTCGTAATAGCATTACACTATGACCCGACTACTTTTATGGGTCTAAACAAGATATGAAGCTATGAACTTCAAGCTTTGCTCCCGGTCTTTCCGGATATCTCTTATATG
>NZ_JARGDP010000022.1 GCF_029210395.1 Petrocella sp. FN5
CTTAGTAAAAATATTGATATGCATATGGTTGGAAGTATAATATAAATTGATGAATATACATATGAGGTGTTTATGAAATTCGGTAATATTAATATATGGTAGTGTTGTCGAAGGATATGGTATAAAGATTCAGGAATACTAGAGTTAGGCAACATCTTGTACAATGGCTTCAAAAGGAACTGTGTGCTATTAATAGGAGGAGTAATGAATCATACTAATTTACAAAGCAATTTAGAGCGATTAAGAAACAAACAGATTGATGAAGACAAGCAGTATTTTTTAATCACAATCACCGCTAATAAAAAAGGAGAAATTTTAAGTGAGTGTTTTTCTCAATTTGCAGGATTTACTAAATCGTCTAAAAGATGTGAACTTAGAAAAGCTAGATATATTGATCCTGTGTACTGGAGAGACTACCAAAAAAGTATAGGAGAACCAGCTTTAATTCTTGATAATGAAGAAGATTTATGGGTTTTTGATATATATGGAGGTATAGCAATAATTGAAGAGTCTATCTGCGAAGAATATTTTCCACAGTTTACGACCCCATTTGAAGTAATACAAGTAGACTTTGAATATGGTTATGTTAGCCCTGAATTAGTACCTAAATATGTATTTGGCAAAGTAACACCCAAAAATAGAAGAAAAATTTTGAATAGAGATGTTAATAGATGTAAATTATGTGGAAGTTCTAAAGAAGATTGTAGGCATGTTTCATTAGAGTTACATCATATACTCCCGCAAGAAAAAGGGGGGTTAACTATTGATAGTAATTTAATTACTTTATGTCGTATCTGTCATATGAGCCTTAAACCTCATTATGATAGAGAATTATATGATTATATAACGGAAAAATCAGTTAATATGAATCTCAATGATTATGTAGAAGGACTTCAAAATTATCAAAAGATTATAAAAAGACAATTGAGAGATACTGCACCTTGGTAAGTCTTGGGAATTCCTCTTGGGTCATTGTACAAGACATTGCCTAACACGCCAGTCCCCATAATGCCCCTAAGTGTATCATATTAAGAATTTGACGGCATGGCACGACGGGAATTGCGGGAACGTTAGCTGAAATAATTCACTAGGTCAAAACATCTATAAGGTTTTAGCTGTTTTAAGTTAGTTTAAAATGCTTTAGTAATTAATTATAATAAAAATCATGGAGGTTGAGATGAGCAAAGGTTTTATATATGCGTTATTAAATCCTACAATGGAAGGTTATGTGAAAATTGGAAGAACTATTAAGGACCCGAATGAAAGAGCAAAGGAAATATCTAACGCTACAGGTGTAGCGCAGCCCTTTATCCTCGTATACCAAAAGCAATTCAACAATTGTATCGATGCTGAAAAGTACATACATAATTTTCTGCAAGAAAAGGGATACAGGGTTTCTAATAATAGAGAGTTCTTTCAATTACCTATACATGAAGCAATTGATATAATTAACTACATTTATAATGAAATTAACGAGAACCTTGGGGAAAGCGTATTTGATGAAGATAATACAGAAGAAAAAGAATTAGGGGAATCTCTTTACGAGGAAGGAAGTAAATATTTATATGGTATCGACGATTATTTGGAAGATGTAGAGAAAGCATTAGTTTTGTATGAACAGGCTAGCGAATTAGGGTTTGGATTAGCGGATATTGGATTAGGACTTATTTATTCTAGTGGGTATAGCAATAAAAAAGCAGATAAAAGAAGAGCCATTAATTATTATAAAGCTGCAATTAGTAAGGGCGAAATGCTAGGTTATTATAAGCTCGCAAAAGTTTATGGTGCAAGCAATAAGCAACTATACAATTCGGGAGCTGATGATCAATATTATCATCAGGACAATGCGTACAAATGTTGGAATTTATATTTTGATAAGCTTTTGGAAGCTAACACTATAGATGCCACGGCATTAAAAGAATATATTCAGTTCAATAAGGTATCAAGAAATGAAAAAAGATATTGCTGGCTTATTAAAAAATTTGCAGCTGATATAGAAGAGGCAATTAGAGCGGATAATTGGGTAAGGGATGTTAATGATTTGCTTAATTATCTTAGAGAATTATCTAGTTATCAAGAATAATTTTGCGGAAGTCTTTAAACGTGACGTTGTTAATGCTAACAGGATGCATATTTTGCTTAACTTTAATTATTAGGCAATTTCCGGGAATTACTTCAGCTAAGAAGATGTTCCCAACTTTTATCAGCATAAAGTGTACATAAATGGGAAATTAACGAGTTGATGTACATCGGTAACACGCAACTGTTATACAGCATTGTAGGCTTCAAAATGCTTAAGGACATTAACTTATAGGTAAGCATATTTTTAATGCTAAAGGGATTTTATATCAATTGTTTCAAGACGTTATGTTGACTGTGATCGATGAGTCTGAAGAGAATTTGATAGAATCAACTATAGAAATAGAATGTGTATTAGTAGATAAAGTGTGGTATGTTGCTGAAATTAATGATGAGTTAGCTGATGTAGCTATGTCTGGATTTATATCTGCTTATAGAGAATTAGCTAAGGTATTTGAGGAGACGAATGCTGTAGGCTATGAGTCAGATTTATCAACGCAATTGCAAAATAAGATAGCAGAGGATGAAGAGTCTGAACTTACAATCAATGATTACCTTTGGATAATAGATAATTTTGTTACAGTTGAACTTTGGAATAACACTTTTTGTCAGATTGATTATTATTTAGAACGTGGTAATGGGGCAACGGGTGGTAACATAGACATTGATTTATAATATCATCAGTTAGAATCCTCTATGTTTGAGAAAGATAAATGTGATAATTTCATTGAATCGCTTGATGATGAGTATGAGGAAGTAAAATACTTATGGAGTTTACTGTCAGATGAGATTGATTCTTTGTATGGTTTTATCAAGCAGGGTACAGGGTACAGAGGATATAGATACAAGTATATTTGTACAGTATCGAGAGGCTTTTTAAGATGAAGTGTAGAAGCTTGATACAACAAACGATTATATACATTTGATACCACTAATTAAATTCTAGCAGAAGACCCAGTGTATCGGTAGCTTCCAGGATATACTACGTTAACAACACCCTTACACGTTTGGTTGCATAGGGAGAATCCTTCGTGAGAACAAGTCAATTAGAAAGCCCGCTAAACTTTATCAGGGACGTAATTCAGTAATTGTCACTACAAGAGTGCCATTAACAGAATCATTCTATGCGGCCAGCCCATCGCAAGGCCGGAGAGTTAGGAGAAAGTAATTGCTAATGAAAGGGAAAAATTATGGGCCATAATATAGGAGATACACTTGAGTTTATACAAAGTAAACAGTACCAATTTCAGAAATCAATAGGTCAAGGAGGCACAGGACAAACCATCTTGATAAGAGATCCCATTACAGAATTTGATTTTGTATGTAAGAAATATGTACCACAGCAAATAAATTATAAAGATGAATTCTTTAAGCGCTTCATTGACGAAATTAGGATTATGTACCCGTTATTTCATGAGAATATTGTTCGGATATATAACTATTACTTGTATCCTGAATATAAAACAGGTTACATTCTAATGGAATATATTGATGGTATGAATATAGAAGAATATTTTCTTGTTTGTGATGCTTCTAAGTATAATTCTTTATTTGTAGATTTAATATCCGTATTCAGATACCTTGAAAATAAAAAGGTTTTACATAGAGATATTCGCATTAGTAATATAATGATCACAAAAGATGGCAAGATAAAACTTATTGATTTTGGATTTGGGAAGAAAGTTATTGAGAGCTACGAAGAAGCAAGTATTTTCTTAAATTGGCCAGTAACAGAAATGCCAAGCGAAATATATAAGAAAGTTTATGATCATGGAACGGAAGTGTACTTTGTAGGAAAGCTATATGAGAATTTACTTGCCACAAATAACGTAGATAGTTTTAAATATACTGCAATATTAGAAACGATGACGAGAATAGAAAGATCAAAACGAGCTATTTCATTTGCGGAAGTAGAAGAAGCAATATATGAGAGAAAGATGGTTAACGGACCTTTTTCAGATGAGCAGAAATTTGAGTATCAATGTTTTGCTGATTTATTAATGGATATAATATTTCAATTTAATAATAGTATGAAGCTTATTAATGACATAAATATTGTCGAACAAAAGCTATTTGAATTAAAGAAACATTTTATACTTGAGGATAAACTACAAGATAATTCTATGGTCGTGAGTTGTTTTGTTGAGTCAAATTACAGGTATTCTCAAAGCGTTGAGGTTTCATCAGATGCAATCAATGATTTTATAGATTTATTTACAGAATGTGATCATGATAAGAAGAGGATTATACTTTCAAGCATTCAAAGTCGCCTTCAAACAATAAGGGTTGCACTAGATATTGATGATGATGATTTGCCTTTCTAGTTTTCGTACCCCCTCCCCAATTGACATCACTTAATAGTGAATTGCCGATAAGGGGAAGAAATCTGAAGGAAGTCACATATCGGCAACTCGCAGAATGATTAGTGAAATAAAAACTTGGTCTAGTGAGGGTGAAAATGATAAAGAAAGTAAAGCTAGAGGTTGAGAGAGAAGTTAAAACATACTGGGACTTGAATCATGCTTCTGATGTGTTATTGGAAATATCAGAAGAGGTAAAAGAAGGGACATATTATTTATATATGTCAAGTTTACTGTTTTCGGCATTTACCATTGAAGCGTACTTAAATCACATAGGACCTAAAATAGTGCCTAATTGGCCTGATATAGAGCCATATAGAGCATTAGAGAAGGTCAATTTTATCTGCAATAAGATTGGGCTAAAATTTGATACAGGAAAAAGCCCGTTTCAGATTTTGAATGAGTTATTTAAATTTAGAAACAGTCTTGCTCATGGAAAATCGGAAATCATAGGGACTGATAAAGAAGTTAATGCTGATGTAGATATTTATAAGCATAAACCTCTTACGAAGAGGGAACGATTTTGCACAAAAAACAATGCGATAAGAGCTAGAAAAGATGTCAGAGAGGTAATAGATGCCATACATAAAGAATCAGGACTAAAAGGAAAACCTTTCGTTGGCGAGATAACAGTTTCAGGGTTGAGTTTGAAGTAGGCGGTATTACTCAACCCAACAGAGTGTTTTTATAATGCACAAGATAAAAGAGATGTCCACTTTGGGAATGGCCGAAACGTAAGAGGAATGTTTAAACTAATTGAATTAGATAAATTTTCTTCTGGCGGTTAAGAGCATAAAAGGAGGTTAATATGAAAGCAAAGCTCATAAAGATCCTAAGTATATTTCCATCACTATTTATTATTATGACACTCCTCACATTCGTATTGTTAAATGGGCTTTTTGAGTTGAATTCCGAGTTAGATGATGTAATGAAATATCTCGTAATTTTACTAGCAATTTTTAGTTTAGTATATATGTTAGTTATTTTCTTGATGGCCCAATATTATATTTCAAATGTCATACTATTTTCGAAGCACATTGGGTTTGGTACAAAGGCTCTTTGGACAGTACTTTTATGGTTTTTGGGATTTATATTTGTTCCATTGTATTGGAATAAATACATTAAGGAAGATGACTAGCTACAGCCTAATGTACAAACACATAGATAACTTCATCCTCCAACTGCACTTTATGGAGAAAAGAAATAATTGTGGAAGTTAATAGAAGCTTAGAAACAGGTATTATATATCGGTGAAATAAAATTGAAATATTGATGTTAAGAAGTTGTTAAATGGAATACAGGTGTTATTTGATTGACTAATGTTAATGTACTTTGAATAAGTATGTTTTCAGAGGGAGGCCAATAATAAATAAATACTGAAGGGCAACAATAAAATCAGCTAATCGAGTAAGCAAAGATATAAAACACTCTCCAATATATGCTATGGATGATTCTACACTGATTATATTTGGGGATACTACTACACAAAGGAAAAGTTGTCCCAAATCAACTTTCTTAGGTTTGTGTGAAACGGGCTTAGGAAAAGGAGCTCAACCGAGAAAATATACTAGATATAAAAAGAATAAAACTTATGTGGATATTCTTGTTAAATAGAGCCGGATGACCGGTTGAAACTAAGCCATTGTTCCGGTTAATTTGAGCCATGCCTATATTGGCAATACTATCTCATTTTTGCCTTGATCAATATCTGTATCTAATCAAAGGTTTAGTCAAGGGCTTGCTGCGATAGCAGTGGTACACCCTTGATGAAATTTTTGATTAGATATATCTTGCAATAAGGCAAAATGACCAACTGGCTCTCTTTCCGGAATGCCGGCTCAACTCTACCGGACCGATGGCTCAAAGTAACCCAGATTATTCATTATGACTAGAAGCAATAGAATTCTTGCGTAGTAGTAAAAATATGAATATTGAATGGGAAGATTTGTAGGATCATGTAACTGGAAAAACAAGAATCGCTCATGATTCTAAAATGGATGTTGTTTTAGAATTATATCTAGAAGTTTTTCTGGATATTTAAGTGTAGTTTTTGGTGGTATTGTATAACATGCTAACGGATATTGGATTGAAATTATATGAATAAATATGAAACACATATTTCCTTGCCAACACACATAGACTTGAAATAAATAAGTTGGGGAAAATATATTGAATGAATTAGAGGAAGAAATGCAAGCAAAGGACTGGATAAATGAAAACTATAATGAGTTAGTTAAATATCTTCAGATCAATGCTGAAGCGGTTGATAGTAAAAATGTGGCCTACCTTTTATATAGCTACGGTGGATCAATGGATAAATGGTACAACCAAATATTAAGGGATATGAAGGGTGATTTCAGAGAGTTGAAGAAAAAAATCGACAACAGTGATGATAGCGAATCTATAGAAGAGTTATTGTTGTTGAAAGACTTCATATCTGATTATCCTTTAGAAAAAGATTTAATAGTCTATAGATATATCAGATTAAATCTATTTGGTATTATAAAGCTTATATTGAAAAAGGTGGGATCACAGGAGATTGAGCATGGATTTTTGAGTACCACGCTACTACCATTTTGTAGTGGCATGTTAGAGCTGAAAAATAAAAAACGTTATAATACATTGCTAAAGATACATGCTAAAAAGGGTACAGCATGTATACCATTACAATTTAATGAAGAACAGTCAAAGTTGAAAGAGTATGAAATGCTTTTTCCACCAGGTATTATAATGTCTTTGACTAAAAAAACGTTCAATATTAAATCAAGGTGTATCCTTTTAGAATATCAGATTCTTTGAGTATTTAAATAGGTATATCATAAATATAAAAGGTGTCCACAATAAAACTAAAGCTTTTTACTGTAGACACCTTTTTTATTTATGGAAGTGTTTTATATATTTATTATGAAAGAGAGAGCTAAATTATTAATATCTAATTTTTTTGAGTGCTTCAGTAATAACATGTATTATTCGTTCAGCATGCTCATAGCTTAAAGTGTAGATAGATAAATTATGAGTTCTTAAAAAATTGAATATTTCAGAAATTTCTTCTATTTCGGGGTAATTAGCAAAAGCATTTTCGATGAAGTGTAATTGATCTTCAGTTCTACGCATAGTTTTCAGACAAACAGTTTTGAGGGTAGTCTTTGGTAGAAACGCTATATTTTCTTTTACAAGTTTGATATAAGGATACATATCGACGATAACATCAATCATTTTCACATAGGAATCTACTCTCTTGGTCTTGGCTATGTTATTTATCCAGTAATTCCCAATTGAATATTCATCGATTTTTTCATTAGTCTTTAGAATTTCTTTGTTAATATCATTCTTATTATTCTTGTAATAGATTAAAAAATCAATCAAGTCTGATACAAGCTCGATTTCTTGTCTTTCGTTCAAAGTATGAAAAATAGTTTTATATCGCCTATCAATGGTGTCAACTTCATTTATAGCGGTCTTTTTGGTTTTTCTATCTGTGTTTATAACTATCACTCCTTAATTTTTAAAAAATTGCTAATCTAGGTCTAGTTACACTTGTTTCTCATTAAAGGGTTATTCTTTATAACCAATTTTAAATGTAAAGTCAAATTCTCATGCTAATATATTAAATTTATTATTAGATAATAGTTCTGTTCGAAAGAATGTATTTGTCAACGAAAAAGTGAGCCAATTTGTTTAAAAAGCTAAAATCATAGATGTATTAAGGTTATTAAAAGGGTATATTAGTAAATTGATTCATATTGCTTGTTTCCTTAATAAACAATAAAAAATCAAGGGACAATTAGCGTCCCTCCATTTTTTGAGATGTGGATTATTAAGATTATGACAGAAGTATTATGTCTAGAAATTGTTTTCACTAGAACGGTGTATTTATGTGCTAGCAATACCTTTTTAAAAATGGACTGGTTGTACACTAAAATTAACGTATGACGGTTAAAAAAATCATAATAATATTATAATTATAATCTGTCTAGAGCATCTTTTATCCGATCATCAGTTATATTAATATAATAGTCAAGTAGCAGCTGAACAGAAGAATGACCTAGAATTTTAGCAACTAAAATGGGGTCGTTCTTCTCTAACAACTTTCGTGCAGTAACGTGGCGAATCATATGCGGGGATATGTTAATGGGCTGTCCATTATCATCAAAAGCATTAATTCGATTCGAATAGGATTTCAAGATTTTGTAAAGGCCTGTTCTTGAAAAAGATTGCTTTCGTTCTGAAATCAGTAAAGAATTTGAATTTGTTGGTATTTTACTACGAATTGGAAGATATTCCTTGAGGGCTGAAATAAGATCATTTGATAGAGGGAGTCTTCTATAGGCATCGCCTTTTCCAACAATGGTCATATAACCTCCACGTATCGGATTTATCTCAATGTCTTCGATTCGAAGATTCTTAATTTCACTAACCCTAAGGCCTAGTTTTAAAATCTCGAAGTAAATTATGTGCATTTTGTACCCCCTTCTATATATCTCTCTCTTTAGTTTATTAAACGTAGCATCTGAAATATCTTTTGCTTTAGGATTACCTTTTGCTTTCATAGTCTTGATGTGTTCAGCAATATTCTTATCAATATACCCGTTATGATAATAAAAATTAATAAGACTTTTTATAGAGTTGATAGCAATATTGACAGAGGACGGTTTCGATTGTTTGTTGTTTAGCATAAAAGACTTATAGTCTTTTATATCGATTATGGTCAATTGATCATATGATAAATCTCCATTTGATTCAACAAGCCATTCGAAAAAGAATAAACAATTTCTAATATAGGTGTCGATAGTCTGAATGCTTTTGTCTTGTTCGATGAGATAATTTTGATATGCTTCTAAATGATATTTGTTAGTTAAAATTTCCTTTTTATTTATATCCATAATTAATTCCTTTCTAATAGTGATAATAGATCATACAAAATCATCTATGTGCGTTTCAAGAAAAGATTAAAATAGAAAAAAAATTCTTATGATAACAATTTGTTGGTCTTATTTATATTTTGGCAAACAAAGCAATGCGGGTTTGGGGGTATTTATTATATTGGATTGTCAACATAAGACTAATTATGTTGAATGATTTTGAGCATAAAAAAAGACATATTAGATTGTTTAATCTAAGAATGCCTTTTAAAACTTATTTTTTATAAATATAATTAACGACACCTTCGAATTGATTGTCTCTAATAAAGTATTTTCGACCATCTAATGTGCCTTCTCTTTTTACAAAAGCATTATAACCATCAACTTCCATCATAAGGTCATACACTTGTTGTGTTTTTGTTGGGAAAAATACCGATAATAATTGTTTTAAAATTTCTCTATTTTGGGGGCTATCTCTATTATAATCTATATAATACGGCCTTTCAACATAACCTCCACTTGGATTGTGGTGAAATGTCACCATGATTGAATAATTTCTTAAATTATCACTTCCTGGGGGAAGAAAAGAAAGTTTTGTATAATTTAAATAGCTTTTTACAACGAAATTATAATCCTTATTGCCATCAATCAGTTTCATTGTTTTGTTGTAAAACTCAATAGCCGTTGGTTCTTTAATAATAAGAGGATCTCCATTAAATGTTAGAGGTACACCTTTATGATCTAAAAAGGTTCCGTTTCGATTAATAGAGACTTCTGATGTTAAATCTACTTTAGGCCTAATACTTGGATCAATTAAACGATGGATCATAATACTAGCTTCCGCTCGTGTTGCATTTTTCCCTGCTCCAAAAGTGCCATCCGGATAACCCGTCATAATACCTGTTTGAAATGATTTTAATATAAAATCTTGCATAGATGCATGTGTTGAATGATAGTCCTTAATTTTCGCAATGTATTTGTCTTTATTATCTTCAGTGATTTTTTCACCATTGGCCACTAACCCTCTATAGATAATTCTAGACATCTCTCCTCTTGTGATATTTCGGTTGTAATCTGCGCTTTTAAATTCACCTGAAACAACAAGACCTTTTTCTTCGGCATAAGAAACATATCGCTGATACCATGGACCACTCTTCATTGGTGGATTATCGATCATATGATCGAACAACAATTGTTAAAAACTCTCCAACTGTAATTGTCTGACCCGGTCCAAAAGAACCATCCGGATAACCATCAATTAACCCTTGCTGCGTTAATATTGTTACCCCCAAATGGAACCAATCCGATGTCTTAACATCATTAAATTTAGTGTCTGTTGCATGCGATTGAAAATTTAAAAATGTGATTAATATGAGCGTTGTTAATAAGAGTGATATAAATCTAGTTACTTTTTTCATGTGACCTCCAAAAATATTTTTTTTTGCATATCAGTATCAGTATAGAGTATACAATGAAAAAAGCAACTATATTACGAAAGAAGACTTCGCTTTTTGAATAATGAAATAGATAGATAATAAGGATTTGAGTCTTGATAAAGTAAAGCATAGCATAGAAATATATTTATTAATAAAAACTTGAAAGTGTACTAGTATAGTAATTAAAATGTCTCTATTAAACATTTGGAGGTATTTTTTATGGATTATAAGGAATTTAAAAAAAGAATTATTGAGAAGTTTAGAATTAATAATCAGGCTTTTAAAGAGAAAGATGAAAAACTTATAGTTGATTTCAAAGGCTATAGATGCGAAGTTGACTTAGAGTTGATTTATGCTGAAGTTAAAAAAGAAAAAGGACTTAGTATTGATGATTCTTATCGAAAAATTATGTATGTATTTGAAGAAAACTACAAAAAGATTAACCAGAAAGTAGACTGGCATCGGGTTTATCCTGTTATTAGACCCAAAAATTTTGAAGATGGATCAAATATGTTTCATCAAGATCTATTTCTTGACTTAGACCTATATTTAGTTGAAGATTTTGACGATACAATTAGATTTATAAAAAAGGATGATGTTGAAGATGAATATTTTGCTGTCAAAAAAGCATTCGAAAATCTCAATAGGGTCGAAGCATATTTAGTTCCACTGAATGAAAAAAGTGGTATTTATTATTCTCTTCCTGAAAATGGTTTCAGTGCAGCAAGAATAGTCACTAAAAAAATGCAAAAACAGATTTCTTCAATTTTAGGGGATAGCTATTTGTTGCTCATTTCTGATGATGGTGGCTTTATTGTGGCTAGAAATAGTATAAGGAACTATAGATTATTAAAAGATATGACGGAGAAACCGGATTTTGAGCATCGTATTTCAAAAAAAATATATACATGTGAAAATGGTATGAGATTTAATTACTACAACAATAAAGATATATTTAGAATCATCAAATAAAAGGAAGGCAGCCAATCCAATGGTTGCCTTCCTTCTTTTTGAGGTTTTCATTTATAATCATAATTGTGAAAGGAAAACTATAGGCATCATTTAGCTAAGATCCGGAGCTTTCGTAAAAACATTGTCTGAATATCTAGTAAGTGATAAAATTAAAAACAGGGGCATTAAATAATTGGGGATTTAAGAAATAATTCAGGATTTGATAGAGTTCTTAGATTTATAACCCATTATATAAAAACTGAAAAGAGCTAGTATTGCAGAATTAGGATTTGTTAGAAAAATTTTTATTAACAGACTTAAAGAATTTAGTTTAGTAAACATTCATTCTAATCAGAATTTTTTCGAAAGATTTTGATAGCTAAAATGGTGGTCGTTTTTCAATAGGGAAAAGAAGAAAGCATAGAATCACTTTGTTGTCAAAGAAGATGCTTGATCAATTGATAATATACTATAAAGTATTTCTGCTTAAGATACTGCTGTTTGAAAATACTTTACAGGATGGTTCAAACAGCTTGAGTAACGTGTAGTAGGTTTAGAAAAACAGCTATAATGGATGAAACCAGATGTGAAGCAACTTTCACAGGTCAAAAAACGCCTTTAAAGAATTTCGGCTAGAAAGCATATTCAAGCTACGATACGGATATAGAAAATTTTGCTATTAAAACATATGAATTATGGAAGATAATATCTTCAACTATTCAATCAGTAGAGCCGTTTTTCACTATGTGCTATGCGGATGACCCTTTGTCATGGGGAGACAAAGAGCAAACAAGAAAGCTGTATGAAAATATGTTTCGGTTCTATGATGAGAAATGAAAAAAATCTGATTGAAAGCAAAGTTAATGATTTTGATTAATGGCTATTGGTAGCTTCCATTGATTCCATCGCCTAACAGCGAGTTGACGATATGGGCTTTGAACAATGAAGGATGCCACACATAGTCAACTCACAGAACGTTATGTGCAATATTCACTTGGTTACGAATATAGGAGAAATGTTATGTCGAGATTAAGTTCAGATACACTATTTCATTATGTACATAGGAAGGAGTATTTGCTAGATATTCTACTTAATGATTTTCATCCAAGGTACGTTAAGGAGAAGCTGTTATTTCAATCGGGTGAGTTACAAGAGGTTGCTATGCCTATGCTTTGTTTCTGTGATATTACTTTGTCTAATATTAGTGAACATGTTGAATGGTATGGATCCTATGGAATAGGGATGAAGAAGGAATGGGCAATAAGTAAGGGACTGACACCGGTTCACTATTATAATCCTTTATCTCATGTTATAAAAGAACTTTCAGTTTCAATTGATGGTATGAAGAAGGCACTAGACTTAAATGGAGACACCAATTTAATACATAGTTTCATTGGATATTATTACAACTTATGGTTTATGAAGCAATATAATGGTACACAGTATAAACCGAGTTTGAATAAGGAGGTAGAAAAGAAATTCTACGATGAGAGAGAGTGGAGATATATTCCTTCACTTGAGGAATTACGGAATTTAGGTAAAGGGACTAGTATGTCTATAGTTGGGCAAAATCTCTTACGATTTAATAGCAATCCTACATACAAGCAAGAGATTAATAATAAGTTGCGTGAAGATATTTCATTAGATTTTGGTCCTTCTGATATTTCATATATTATTATTAAGGATGAGAGTGATAGAGCAGATATGATTCGAAAGATAAAACATGCAAAACAGAAATTTGATAGAGATACAATTGAGTTGTTGTTTAGCAAGATTGTAAGTTTGGAGCAAATCAGAAAAGACTTCTGACCACTTGTCGCGAATACTGCACATAACAGAACCTTCCCACAAGGGTCGCAAATGGCGAAGGGTATCACATATTCAAGGTTATCAAAGGTTTACAATCAATGAATCATCGAAGTCATGCGACCATATCCAGCAAGCTAAGCCCGTCGGGGCGCCAGTTGAATTAGCCACCACAAAGGTGCCATGAGCAACCGACTCTAAGCTGCCAGGACGTTGGGAAACCGGAACGTTAGGAGAAATTAACTACTAGTTCAAAGAGGAGAAATTGATGGTTTGTTTGATTAAATTTGGTGAACTTGAATATATGAAGAAATTGATTGACGGAGAATTCTATTTTTCTCATGCGAAGCGTTTTAGAGAGCTTGAGGATGAGTTGATTAAGGGTCAAGGTGATAAGTTTGAAGGTAAAGCCGTGGTAAATACTATGAGTGTCAGAATGTATGATCCAGATACAGATGAGTTTTTGGGAGAGTTAAAGACAGATTTGATGACTTTTAGTGCAGCGATGGTTACCAATATTCCAGTTTATTGCTTATCAGTGTTTTGGCAAGATGATTGCATTTTTTATAAGGATAGCGATAATTATGCACTTCATTTTAGTGATGATATAATTAAGACAATTCGAGAACATTTTCCTAAAGCAGATACAGCGGCAATATTCCATGCTCCACAAGATTTATTAGCCGTATTAGAAGAGCAGACTAAAGGTACGTTGGTTCACAATCCTGTAGAGTATCTAAGTGTTAAGCCTATAGGAATGGAGTGGATTAGATTTGTAGGTGCTGATGATATCGAGAAAATTGATGGAGGATCAAAACTTTCGATAACAACTAATAATGTACATAGAACGTTATTTGCCAAGGATACGTTTTTTAGAGACGAGAAAGAGTATAGGGTCTTGATTAGAGATGAACAGATTTCTACTCCTGAAGTAAGGACGTATAACATTGGCAATTCAGGTACTTTAATTGATATGGAGAAGTTATTTCGAAAAGGTCTGAAGGTTGTGGATGCTTCCGTAGTTAACTTCTCCTAACAGCGAGTTGACGACATGGCTTTTTAATTGGAAGGATGGCACATCGTCAACTCACAGGACGTTATGCATAATAGTTCCTTAGTTAATGAGCTAACTCAATCAAGGATTAGCATATTAACACAATAAAAGTATATTAGGGTGGTATATTATGAACCAACATGATATTGAGACATTACAAATTTTTAACGAAAAGGCGGATAAAATCTTCACGTCTTCTTTTGTCGAAGATTTCAAAAACAATGGTATTAAAATGAATATAAAAATTGATGGTGGAATTGGGCATATTCCTACGATTAATATTCCAGACGAAAGTTTTTTTGATGCATTAATACTAACACTAAGATTTTTTATTCAAGATAATGAAGAAATATCTATTAGAAATTTAAATGAAGTTTACAATAAAGATAATATTAAGAAAGAATTGAAAGATGAGTTTAATGGTACTAGAAATGAATTGATTAATTTTTTAGGATTCAACTGCCATATTAATGATAATGGCAAGAGTTACAGTAGAAGAGAAGTATTTGATATTTTTATCTATGGTAATTATGCTCATCATACAAAAAGAAAAGAATATCAAGTACTTAAGAATAACAAATTTCTATATCCAATGTATTGCTATGAATTTACGAATATTTTATTGGAGTATATAAAGAGTATTGCTAAAATTGAAGCAATTAATGTTGAACTACTAAATATTAATTTATAGTTTACATAATGCTTCCAGGAACTACTTCGCATACCACGCCAATTCCCATCATGCCCTGTAGTGTAAAACAATGGGAAATTAAACGCATGGCACGACGGGAACTGCGGGAACGTTAGACGAAAGAAAAGACTAGGATTAATAGAAAGATGAAGGTGTATTTGATGGAAACAATGGCAGCATTAGGTGGGATTATAACAGGGATATTATTAACGGAGTTATTTAGGCGATACAATCGTATTGAGTCATTTAACAATCAGATATTTAATGAAAGATTAGAAACTTTCAATTTACTCTATCAGTTACTGCAAGACTCCTATGTTGAGATTAATGAATTCCTAGATAATAGAAGTAAGTACAATGATGAAGAGTGGAATCAGATAGCACATTCTTATATATTCAAAATGGTTCAGTTTAATGATGTGAAGGGATTTTTCTTTTCAGATGAGTTGAAGGTTCATACAGGAGCATTGTATATGGGTCTTGAAGATGTGAGTTTTGAATATGTAAGTGAATATATAGAAGGTTTTTCAAGAACTCATAAGAACACGATAGAGATGGTAATGAATGAGTCTGGCATCAGTAAGATTAATAAGTCGTTGCATGGAATCATAGGATACAAGCATGACTCACCAATAATTAGGTATTTTAGGCAATTAAAGAAGAAAGAACGTAAGAAGAAGTGATTTTGGTGGTAGCAAAGTTCAGCGTAAGCTACCGTCTTATCCTTCGTCTAACACGCCAGTTGCCATCATGCACCGTAACAAGGAGAATGTACACGACGGCAACCGCGAGAACGTTAGCTGACATATTTATTAGTTTATAGGAGGATATAATGGGAGAGGCAATTTGGAGTATAATATCAAAATTAGCAGAAGTTTTTGATAAGAATTATGATACTAAGAAGGCAATAAAGATTATATTTATTTTAGTTATTTCGGGTGTTATAGTAATCACTGCTTATAGCTATTTCTCGATGGATTATCGAATAGCTACTAGAATTGAGAATCTGGATAAATTGTCGCAAATTGATATTGAGTTAATTAAATCAAATCCAGAATTGCATAAGGAGTATAAGTCGATTCTTAATGATATTGGCAACAGATACTTTTGGGAAAATATTAATCTTTCGAAGATAAATATTATAGGTTCCGGTAAAGCGAATGGGATGCTTAAGTTTGTTACAGGAGGATCTATATGGTTTTTAATATTGCTCTTTACACCATTCATTTATAAGAGTCTTAAGGAATTTTTAATTGCCTTTTTTCTGTTCATTGTTATGGGTTGTATATTTGGATATATAAGCTATGTTATGCCTACCTTTATAGTTCCGATGGTTAACTATATCGGAAGCCCAGTATTGCAATTAACCATTTTTATTTGGCTGATGTATAAGGGAGACAAGAAGAAAAAGAAGAAGTGATATGGGTCCATAAATACGTCAGCTAACACCATAATTACGCTTCGGGTCGCCCTAAGGAACGTCGTTGGAGACTAAGGCGACCACATACAGCCCGCAAGCCCGTCGGGTCAGCACTCACATTAGCCAAGGCAATGCTGCCACGAGCGAGTATTTCAAGGCGGCCGGTACGTCGTAATCTCAAGACTTTAGACGGAATTAATCTATTTTATAGGAGGATTTATGTTTGGATTAGATAGTAAATTTGTTAAGAAGATGAATCATAATAAGGCAATTTCTAGAATATTGCATGATGTTAATTCTGATTTTATAATTTCCCCTCATTATAATGCGGTTTATAAGTATGCATCCGATGAACTTTGGAAGATTTTGAAATCACAGTTAGGCAGTGGTAGTTATAATCCACTGTTGCCTATAACAACAGAAGTTCCAAAGAAGTCAGGTCTTACAAGACCTGGTGCAATTCTAAATCCCATAGATAGACTACTATATCAATTATTAATTGATATAGTAGCAGAGAAGATAGAAGCTGGAATTGACAGAAAGAGAGTTTTTTCAAATGAATTCGACATTTGTGAGATTGAACCGGAAAAAATGTTTGTTCCGGTATCAAAGAAATACAAGGAATTACGTGCTAAGCTTGCTGAACACTGTAAAGCTATATATTATGATTTCGCTTTAGTTACCGATATAGCATGTTATTATGAACGGATATATCAACATGTCTTAGTTAATATATTACGCTCAACTACAATAGAACCTGAATTAGTGAGTATTATAGAAAAAGTCCTATCAGCGCATACATCAAAAGATTCACATGGTATAGTGCAAGGGATATATCCTTCAGATATACTTGGAAATTACTACTTGACTGCATTCGATTCATACTTGAATTCAAAGGATATTGAGTTTTTGAGGTTTGTTGATGATTACTGGATGTTTTTCACTACGGAACGTGAAGCAACTAAAGCTTTGATTGATATATGTAACTATGTTAGAAAAGAAGGGTTATATTTAAATGAGCATAAAACTAAGATTTTAAGTACAGATGACTTGCATTATGAAGAAACCGAAATTGATAGACTGTTTGATTCTGCAAAGGAAGAATTAGCAAATATTGAATTGGATTCATTTGGTTACAATTTTGATCCGTTTGATATAGATGAGTTTGATGGTGAGATTGAGGATGAAGCATTAAAGGAGCTTTTTCAAAGAAGAACAGATTCAGAGAACTTATCTGATAAAATTGATAAGTTCTGCTTACCAAGACTTGCAATTCTTCAAAGTGACATAGCAGTTGAAGAAGCTATTGAAGGTTTGATTAAATCACCTCATTTAACTAGTGTTTACATGAGGTATTTAAGAGCTATGATTTCAGAGGATAATAATATTATCGAGCGCCTTGAAGATTTATTTAATCGAAATAAATTGAATTATGATTGGCAAGTAATGTGGCTATTAGGCTTATTTTATTCAGTTGATAATATAAGCGACAAATTACCCATGCAAGCATATGCAATCATGGAAGATAACAATCGGTCTGAAGTTATAAGAGCTATGTGTGCATTAGTTGCGAGTAAGCATGGTAATGGACCAGTTCGTAGACTGATTAGAAATCGTTACTCAAGTGAACCATCTAGTTATGTTAGAGAAGCAATTCTTTATTCGACTAAGCATTTTCCATCAGCGGATGATAAAAATGCTTGTGTCAAAGCTTGGGAAGGACATTCGGAAATGAACAAACTGATTGTAAAAGCAATGAAATCTGAAGCTTCCGATTAACTTCGCTTAACAATGAGTTGACGATATTATCTTTGAACAAAAATGGATTCCACACATTGCCACCTCACAAGAAGTTTTGTTTCTACCAGAGGGAATATATCTCAATTAGACTCTCGGAATATTAAAAATACACGTTAAATTTCAGAATTAGCCCCAATATATCTATATTATTTTAAATATTATAGTAGTCAAAATGAATTTTTTAAATGTCATGTAAATGTGCAAAAAGTAACAAACATTTCCGTTTGAGGGAAGTAACAAAGGAGAATACAGTATGAATGAATTTGGTAAAAAGAATTATAAAAATATAAGAATATTTATATACCGACAATTATTGATGATCCCAGTGCTTGTAGCATCAATCACTCTAGGTGGAATTGTTTTAGATACTTTACTAGTATATGAAACAACTCTACTTAAACGAGCTCAAACAGCATATTTTGACAATGACATTAATAAGGCGGTTGAGTACTATATGAAAAATGAGAAATCAGATATAGCCTTAAATAATCTTGGCTATATATATTCGAAAAGAATGGAATTTGATTCACACATAACAATAGCAAAAGAATTTTATCAAAGAAGTGCCAAGCTTGGGAATGAAGCTGCATTAGAAAACTTGGTTTGTATATATAGGGAAGATGGATTTAGTACAGAAGAAGTTATTGAAATTTTTAATTTGGCTTATCGCATAGGAAATTCCAAAATTTTGGAATTGCTAAAAGAAATTTTAGCACATGAAAATGTCCTAATAGAAATAGGAAATATATCTGATGATGAATACTATTTTTTAAGTAATAATGAAAAGAAAGCTATTTTTGAAGACCTTGCAATAACCACAATGATGAACCTTGTAACTGTTAGGTATGATTATGGGGAAACAGAAATAAATCAAAAGGGAGAAGTTGAAATTTATGAAACGGTGGATGAGATTAAACAACCAAGAGAAATTGAGAAGAGAATTATTGAGATCCTAACAGATGAGAATTTTAAGCATGAACGATATATTAAATTATATATGAATTAAAATAGTAAGTGATTAATATTCTTATTTCAGAGAAAATACTGACGTCAAAGTACCCTTGTTGATAATAATTACAGAAGCTATGAAGTTCAAGTTAATATTTAATCGACTAATTGAAAACTAGAATAATAGTATAAAAAGGAGTTAAGTTCAGAGTATAAGGACTTTACTCTTTTTTATTTATAACTATCCTTATTGATAAGTGAATAATCTTGATCACTTTGAGCCACCAGTCCAATACAGTGAGCATGGGGTGTTGGAGAAGAATATTTAATAGGCTAAATAATTATCTATTTCAAAAGAAAATAAAGCATATGAAAATCATACATAGTGACTGAAATAGTTAAGTCTTCTTTTTGAAATCAATTTTATTTTAACGATAAAAATAAATTGAAATAAAAAATTGAAAACATAATATTATTACGGGTTAAAGATTGTTATAGTTGTATTAAAAAGCTCTATATAAGTGGTTTTAAAGTATTATTTTTGTTATAATAATATTGAGAAATTAATAAAAATAAGATAAAAAAGACGATAAAATGGAGGGTTAAATGGAAATAAAAACAGTTGAAAAACGAATAGAATTGATAGCGGCAATAGGAAGCACTATGGTTGGTATTTGTACTTTTTATATGATGGCGATGATTGAAGATAAGTACTTTTCGGTTATAGGAGATAAAATTATATATCCAATACTTATATTTGCTACTTATCTATTTTACACAAATCATAAAAATCTTAGCAGAGTGTTTAAGAAATCGGAAACCGCTTAGGCTTGAGACCAGACTTCCCAGAAATGGGAAGTTTTTTAATAGGAGGACTTATTTTATGGCAAAACGAAAAAATGAGTGGAATAATAATGTGCTACAAAAACGGATAAAAGAAGGGCGTGGTGAAGGTTTTAAAGAAAACTATAAGCCGTGGATTCTTAGCGAAGACTTATCAAGTATGGGTTCTTCTTATCGGCTGTTGGGAATAAAGACCAATCGACTCCATCATCTTTTTAGTAAGACCATGTATGAACTTTTGTTATTGGCAGAGTATGCTGATGCTGTAATTGATATAAGAGAAAATTATCCATTGTTCGATTTATTTGAAGTTGTGCCTCAAATAGAAGACTTTAATATGAAAAATTTTCGGGACAAAGATAGCAATAAGTTGTTTATTCAGGCGGTATCCTTTTTTTTGACTTGTAGGGATGCACAAGGTAAAGAATATCAAGTTGCTAGAAGCGTTAAGTATGCTTCAGAATTAGAAAAGAAGATCACAATGGATAGGATGGAGATTTTTAAAAGATATTTTAATGAAAAAAATATTGACTGGAAAATTGTTACGAACAAGCAAATCAATAAAGTCGTCATTAGTAATATTGAATATTTCAGGGAAGGTGCTACAACAATAAGCCTGGTAGATTTTGATGACAATGAGATTGAAGAACTTATTGAAGTTTTGATTTATAGATTACTAAATAGTGATGATGTTATTGAGTTGATACTTAGAAATTTTGAAAATGATTATGATATCAATCGAAGTGAAAGCGTGGTTATTTTGAAAAATATTTTTTGGAATAAAAAAATACTCTGGGATATGAAAAAGCCATTTACATTAAAATCAAAGCGAGCTGGTTATAAAAAAACAGAGGAACTAAGAGAGGTGGATATTTGATGCTAAAAATTAATATGATTTTAGAATATGCAACTCAAGATAAAGCTAGTAATATGTTTAGAATTTTGTGGTTTGACGAGTCATGGGTAATTCTAAGTGACATTGAAACAAACAGAGTGCCATTTTCAAGGGTTAAAAAAGATATACTTAGTGAAATCAAACTGGGAAAAGCAAATATAATGACTATCGACCCTTTTGAAAATATTAATTATGAATTGTCTGATAAATATAAAGACAAATTGGAGATGGATTGGATTCTAATTAAGGATTTAGTTGAAGAAGTTCCTGAAATATTTAGTTGCACTTATAGAAACAAAAAAATTCGAGAGATTGCGAAAATAAGGGGTAGAAGTGAGCAGTATATTTTGAGTTTACTAAAAAAATATTGGTGCAGAGGAATGACAAAATTTTCTTTAACAAATAACTATAAAAATTGTGGAGGAAAGGGTTTAGAGCGCCTTAGTTCAAGTGATAAGAAGCGTGGTAGGCCCAGAAAAAATCCGGTTGAGACAGGTGAAGGGAAGAACATATCGGAGATTGATAAGAGAAATTTTAATATAGCTTTGAACAAGTATTATTATACAACATCAAAAAGATCACTAATGATGACCTATGAATTATTAATCAAAGATAGGTACGAAAATGAGGTGTTCAATAACAAAGAAATTCCGACGTATAATCAATTTTTATATTGGTTCAATATGAATAAAAGTATAAAAAAAGAAATCATTTCAAGAAGTGGAAAAAAAAGATTTCTAAAAGATCATCGTGCTATAACTGGGTCAAGTCTTGATGGTGTAAATAATATTGGCATAATGGAAATTGACGCTCACATATCTGATACATATATTATTTTGGAGACCGGAGAATCATGTGGCAGACCAACAGTATTCATCTGTATAGATCGTTTTTCAAAAATGATAACAGGCTTTTGGGTCACCATAAATTCTAGTTTTGAAGGGAATATGATGTGTCTTTATAACGTGACTAGAAACAAAAAGGAATTTTGTGCTATTTATGATATAGAAATTAATGATGATGATTTCTTATGCGAGGGTGTTGTGCCTAATAAATTATACTGTGATCGAGGTGAATTAGATAGTAAGAATATTGAAGAATATGCAGAAAAATTAGGGATAAAGATTATTTTAAATGCAGCAAACCGTGCTGACCTTAAAGGTACAATAGAAAGATTCTTTAAATTACTTGAAGATCATATACAGCCCTTTGTTACAGGGAACGTCAATCCTAATCAGCAAAGGGGTGATAAAAATAATCAGTTAAACGCAAGGTTGACCTTACGTCATTACACCCGAATAGTTATTAAAACGATAGTCTATTATAACAATCATTATGTACTTCAAGGATACGAACGAACGTTAGATATGATTAATGATAACGTTAGTTGCATACCATCAGAGATTTACAAATGGGCGGAAAAAAAATATGGAAACCCTATGCGTAAAGTAAGTGATTGGCAGGTCCAAATCACTTTGCTGCCAAAAGCACAAGTATCCATTACAAGAAAAGGAATCAAATTTAAAGGGTTATATTATTCCAATTCTCGTTATTTAAAAGAGGGAATACTAATCGAAGCTGGAATGAAATCATTAAGAGTTAAAATATCTTATGACCCAAGAAATATGTCAAAGATATACATTCATAATGATCAGAGGGTAGAAGGGTATGAGGTTGCTTATATGACGGATTATAGTCAAAAATATAAAGATTTAACATATGAAGAGATTATATTATTATTTGATTCAGAAAGACTAAAAAATCGTATTGATGAAAAAGAGAATAAGGCTGCCAAGTTAAAACTAATTGAGGAAGTTCGAAATATTGTAGATAATGCAGAAGAAAATTACAAAATGAATCGTGAATTTTCACCTTCAAAAATTAAGCAACTTGAGAATGTTAAAGAAAATCGAAGGATAGAGAAAAGTAGAATTCAGTCAGAGAACGCATTTGACATAAATTTAGATCAGATGGGTTCGGATAATTTGATAGACAGCAATGATTTTCACAATGCTGAAGTTGAAGATTTTTATAAGATTTTTAAAGAGAAAGGATAGATTAGATGGATATACAAGAAGCCGTTTATAAAGAACAAACTGTGAGAAATTTCAAAGATAATCCTATGATTATGGCCTTGCCAAGGATTCCTAATAAAGAAGAAATGATTCGAAATTTAATATGCTATCCTGATTATAGTGAATCAGAACGCTATAATGATTTAGAAACAAGGTTATACTCATTATCAAATATTAATTCTGTATATCAACCGGTTAATACTTCCTTAGAAATTTTTCGGAAAATTGATTTTGTAATCAGAGGCGGCTATAGCAGTAGAAATCCATTTAGCAAAGCATACATAAACGATGTCTATAAGGATTTTGATAAAATTTGGACTGGAGTAAATTTAGATTTACCAATTAAAAATTCAATTTCTTTCGCTTTATTTGGATCCAGCGGTTGTGGTAAAACGACCGCCATTGAGAAGGTTTCCAATTATTATCGACCAATTATACATAAAGAATTTAAAGGGGTTATGTTTAATTGTTATTCCATACCAATGATTATAGTTTCATGTCAGCATGACGCATCAATTAAAGGGCTGTTACAAAATATATTTTATGAAGTAGATCAAGCCATTGGGTCGAATTATTTTGAAAAATCAATAAGGGCTAGAAATACTACAGATGTTTTAATAATACGGGCCAAACAGTTATTAAGATCTGTTAACTGTGGCTGTCTGATAATTGATGAGATACAGAATTTATCAATTCATAAATCCGGTGGGAAAGAGAAAATCCTTAATACTTTATTGATTCTAAGTAGCATTGGTATGCCAATCATATTTGTTGGGACTGCAAAAGCAATTGAAATGTTTAGTAGTTCGGGATTTAGACTGTCTAGGCGCCTTGTTGATGGTGGCGGAGGTATTCTTATTGATCGTTTTAAAAATGATGCAAGCTGGGAACTCTTTTTGAGAAGCATCTGGAAGTATCAGTACACGGCTGTTAAAAATGAATTGACACCGGAATTGGTTAACTTCTTTTATACGATAACAGCCGGTATCCCCAGTTTATTAAAATCAATTTATATTGCTGTTCAAAAAACAGCCATAAAATCTAAGAATGAAGTTATTGATAAAGATTTAATCATTAAAGTGTTTAATCACGACTTTAAACTAATGATACCGATGATAACAGCGTTCTCATCAAATAATCTTCAAAAGATGATTCAATATGATGATATGTACATCGAGGGACTAATTGAAAATAAACTATTTCTAAATAACAAATCTAGTTTAACCAGAAATAAGAAAGACTTAAACACTAAAGTTATAAAAGAAACAGAAAAAATCAAATTTGAAAATTATCATCCTAAATTCAAAACTAATTATAGTCAAAATGATATTAGATCGCATATTGCTAAAAAAGGTGAAGGTGAAAGCAATTATGATGTATTGTTGAGATTAGGTCTGATTGCCAAAAATGATCTTGAGACCATAGGTGAAAAGACATGATGACATTTTTCCCTACACCTTTAAACGAAGAATTATTATATAGTATCTTAGCTAGATATCATATTTTTTCTGGGAACAATACACTAGCGGATACTATGAAGGATATTTATAATAATCATATGACAGTCGCTTCAGTCATGCTACCTGCCAGGATGAACTTGTTAGTTGAAAACCTACCTAAAAATAATCTGTATTCAGCCGACTATTTTATTGAAGAGCATACACTTTATAAATACTTTGTTGCTTTTTTTGATGCCGAAAGACGAGATAATATTAGAAATCTGATGAAAAAAAATAATGGTGGTTTGGTACATGCTTATTGCGGTCTCCGAAGATCAAATTATAGAATTAATGACTATTTAAAGATCTGTCCAAAGTGCATGATCAATGATATGGAAACCGGTTTTTTGACATGGAAGAGGGTTCATCAATTAAATATTTCATTATGTCCTTTTCATGATTGTGCGCTTTATAATACAAAAATCCCACTTAAAAATATTAATCGGCACGCCTTCGTTCCCTTAAAAAAAGAATTATTTAAAACAATGACAATTATTGACTACAATAAGGAAAAAGAACAAATTTTACAAAAAATATCGCTGATGAGTCAAGAATTACTAGATATGGATATTGTGGCAAAAGACAGAGAATGGTTTAAGACTCAATATATCGAATTATTAAAAATAAAAGGCTATTGTAATGTAAACGGCGTTATTTCTAGATCGAGGTTATTAGAGGACATGGAATCTTTTTTCAGCATGGAATTACTAAGTACATTAAATTGTGAATTTAACATTCAAGCTAAACAAAACTGGGTTCTTGATTTAGTTAGAAAAAATAAAAGTGATACTTCTACTATCAAACATTTAATCATGATAATTTTTCTCGAATCAAATATTAATGAAATTTTCAATTTGAAATTGACATATCAACCTTTTGGAAGTGGACCATATCCATGTTTGAATCACTTTTGTAAAGACTATATGAAATCGGTTATAAATATGATAGATTATAGCTATTATGATGAAGTCAAAAGAACCTTGGGTACATTTAAATGTCATTGCGGTTATACTTACAAGTTGATTGAAGGTAAGAGCCTAAGCAGCGCACTTGTGGTCGATTATGGGGAACTTTGGCTGGACCGTTTAGAAAATGTTCTCGAAAAGAAATTAAGTCTTAATAAAACGGCTAAGTCAATGTATATCCACAAAAATACATTATATAATGCTCTTTCGAGATATAGTGTGAAGCACCATTTCATTAGAAAAGCTAGTGTAGGAAGAAAGTATAATTGTTAGTTTAAGAGTTGAATTCTAATTCTAGGGGTAGCAGAGTAAGTCATATATTAAGCTGAACATATTTATTTAGAATCTAGAGAAAGACAAAAGCACCTTAAATTAGGTGCTTTTGTTGATTTATAATTTAAAAACGAATTTCAGGTTTATATAAGAAAAGGTATTTTCTAATAATTGTATAAAGATATTTTTGTGAAATTTCATCACATTGTTGAAGTTTAAGCCATATACTGTTTCCGGAAATTCTTAATAACATATGTTCTAAAAATGCTTCAATATCCTCATTTGTAGTTAATGTTTCAATTTCCTTCTTCTTAAAATAATTTTCAATATAAGCCTTAATCAAACTTTCTAACTTAGGATTTACATTGTTGTAATTAAGGCAATCTTCGGTTGTAATGTTAATAAATAATAGTACTGATATAGTTAATGTTTTCATGTTCATCATCTCCTTTAAATTTAGGAATTACTACTGTCTTGTTTGATAATAGAAGTATAATCATTTAATCAAAGTGAATTCAAGTTTATTTACAAATAAATATTTTTTTCCGAATAATTGTTTGTTGCTTTGATTTTAGTATATAAAATATTATGAATATAAATGTACATATAATTAAATGTGTTTTAAAAGTTACAAGTCTTTATTATATTTATTTATCCTGTTTGAGATAAAGTTACTTACACTAAATATGAATACTGATTATCAATCATAAAATAGTTGTAATATCAGTATAAAATGGTTCTAGACAGTATTAAGATTCTTATAAATACTTCTGTCCTACATTTACGTGCAAGTTTTAAAAATAAATAGCCTGATTATTTGAATGTCAGTATAAAACTTATTATAATGCTTCATCATTAATTTTAAGGGGCGTTGTATGCAAGAGTTTATTAAGAAATACGCTAAGATACATGAATTATTTTATAGAAGGACTTTTTAAGATAAAGGCTTTAAATGCGAGTTTTGTGGTAAAGAATTAAGTTTATTTACAAATGTATATTCCGACCATAAAGTACTGCTTGCACAGACATTTAGAGCCAGTCTCACGGGATTTGAAAGCCACCATCACGACAACTGTACCAATTTGTTAATGAAGCCTTTATCGTAGCATTTATGCCTCGAAAGCCTCTTGATAATGTGTAATGGCATGTTTGGCTTACCGCCTGGCATCCCTCGACCACACTGACACCTTAAGTTCGCTTGGTGGGGATGCCGTTGATGACAGAACACATGCCATTGGAGGCTCATTGTCAAGAGGATCGTGGAATAAAGCGGAAGTTTTACATAATTGAATATCAGTGGCTCTGTTTCCGTGAAGGTGGTTCTTTTTATCCGTGCAGATGGATTACATTAGGCGGAATCTATACAAATAAATCATTTTTTTAGAATAATTGTTTGTTGCTTTGATTTTAGTATATAAAATATTATGAATATTAATGTACAGATAATTAAATATGTTTTAAAAGTTACAAGTCTTTATTATATATATTTATCCTGTTTGAGATAAAGTTACTTACACTAAATATGAATACTGATTATCAATCATAAAATAGTTGTAATATCAGTATAAAATGGTTCTAGACAGTATTAAGATACTTATAAATACTTCTGTCCTACATTTACGTGCAAGTTTTAAAAATAAATAGCCTGATTATTTGAATGTCAGTATAAAACTTATTATAATGCTCCATCATCAATTTTAAGGGGGCATTGTATGCAAGAGTTTATTAAGAAATACGCTAAGATACATGAATTATTTTATAGAAGGACTTTTAAAGATAAAGGCTTTAAATGCGAAATATGTGGTAAAGAGTTAAAAATATTTCATGCAGGTCACTTAAAAAAATGCGGAATAACTAAAGAGGAATATATTGAAAAGTATGGCTATCCAAATCGATTTTATGAGATGGATGCTGTTTTGAAAATGTTAGTTAGTAAAGTTTATGATTTATATATAACTACAACAAGTAAATGGTTAGAATTACCTGTTCAAACTAGAGTGTATAAAACAATTGATAAACGTAATAAGGATGAGTATTTAGAAGACCTTAACAAGAACAGGAGGTTACTAAATAGTATGAACATAATTAATCACTTTAAAGGTGTGAGTACGCTTGGAGTTTTTCCTAAATGGGGAAAAAGTAAGTTTCTAATTATTGATATTGATTCGCATGTAGGCTTGAAAACAGCACAGAAAGTAGCAAAAGATATTAAAACATTCTACAAGAAGTTTATACCTGAAAAGTACATTCATATAAACTTTTCAGGTAATAAAGGATACCATGTGACATTATTTTTTGATCAATTTATTGAGTTGAAAGATTTATATAGGTTATATAATATTGTCTTAACAGAAATTCATGCTGATAAATTTGAAGATGTGTTTTTAGAAATGCGTCCGACACGAAAAGGAATTCAAGGGCATGGTGTAAAATTGCCACTTGGTGCTAATTTTACTAATCTAGATGATTATAATAATTATGCTTTTTTTGTGGATAAGAACTTTGAACCAGTGACTAATGAGATTGAGTATTTCTTAAGTATTGAAAAGATTGATGGAAAGATTATCTATAAGATTTTATACGATTATAAAGGTAAACAAGTTTCTATTTTTCCGGAATTAAATCATAAAAAAGATGAAAAACAAGATATTTCAAATGATTTAGACAAAGTGAAAGATATCAAGGAATATAGAGAAGGAAAACAAATAAAGGGAATATTAGAAAATGGATTAAAAGAAGTAGGAACAAGGCATTATTGGTCATTTTTGATAGCAATGTACCTAAAAAAAGAAGGATTTTCAGATGAAGAGACATATGAAAAATTACTAGCTTGGAGTAAAAAGCAATGTATGAGGGGTATGAGTAAATCAAATTTAAACGAAATAGAAAATGATTTGAGAGGGATAATATTTAAAGGTGTTTTTAATAAGAAAAAGCATTACAACTTGTCTAATTCAAACCAAATAAATGGGAAGATAACTGTTGGTAATACACTGTTTGAAAAAATTGAACTTTTAAACTCAATTAAGCTTTCTAGTAGCATAAGAAGGATTAATTTACAAAAAATACTATTTGTGATGGAAATTCATGGAAGTTATTATTGTGATGATGAAGGACATTATACTATGTCATATGACCAAATTAGGGAGTTATCTAATGTTGGAAGTTTTACTACAATTGCAAAAAGCATTTCTGAATTGCAGTCACTAGGTATTTTGATAATAATCAAAAGAGAAAATAAATTTAACGAAGATCTATGGATTAAAGAGCCAAATATCTATAGCATCGATGAAGTGAAACTTCAAGATAAAGATAACTCATTCGAGGTTGACTATCATTTATTAGGAAGTGAATTATATTTTTATAATTGTCTGAAAGAATACTTTGGAGAGAAAAAATTGAAAAAAGTTTTAAGTAGGTCTGTTAGGTCAAGATTTAGTCAAGATATCAATAACTGTGTGGTTATTTAATAAATTAAAATATTGAAGTTATAGATTAGAGTTTGCACTGGGTGGTAGACTAGTTGTCATGGACCTGTAAAACTAGTAAAGTGTTCATAGAATAACCGAGGTCAAGACGCTATGGCAATTTACAGTAAAGGGTTCAAAGAAAAATTGTTTGCCAGGACGTACCACCAAACAACTAACCCGTATCTAAAATTTCAAAGGGAAAAAATTAGTGTTGCAATATTACATGAATTGAAGAATAACTTTAGTGATTTAAGTCAACCAACTCGTATTAGAAAACAATCACGTGATAAATGGAGTAGCCAAGATAAATTCTTGATTCTTATGGTAGCAGCGGGAATGAATGAAATTGAACTTTCAAACTATTGTCGTAGCAAGGTTATAATTAGAGGGTTTTTCTTTGGAATAATTTTGAAATTATCGTATTAATATACTGTAACATTTGTTACAATATAAAGTGACGAGTTGGAGTCGTATAAAGTGGAATTTACTCAAATGACGAAAGAAGTCAGAAGTAATCAGAATATGAGCCAAGAAGAATGAAAAAAGGCACTAAACGATTTTCGGATGAAGCATGTATTAGATCATTGGATGAGAATAAATAAAAGACCATTGGAGGAACAATCATGATTACAGGTGAATTACGAAGTAAGGTAGATAAAATATGGGAGATATTCTGGACAGGTGGCATTACCAACCCATTGTCGGTTATCGAACAGTTTACCTACCTATTATTTATAAAAGGACTGGATGAAAAACAAACAGATTTAGAAAGAAATGCGGAATTGCTTGGCATTGAAGTTGATAAAATATTTAGTGATGAACAGCAGAATTTAAGATGGCAGAAGTTTAAGCAATTGAGCGCCTCTGACATGTATGACATGGTTTCAAAAACAGTATTTCCATTTATCAAAACCATGCATGGTGATAAGGATTCAGCATTTACAAGATATATGGACGATGCCATCTTTATGATTCCAACGCCACAAATGCTAGAAAAAATCGTGACGAACATTGATTTGTTACCATTATCTGACGGAGATACAAAGGGAGATTTATATGAGTACCTGCTTTCAAAAGTAGCAACAGCAGGAACAAACGGACAGTTTAGAACACCAAGACATATCATAAAAATGATGGTAGAACTGATGAGGCCAACACCAACGGATATAATTGTTGACCCAGCAGCAGGATCGGCTGGTTTCTTGGTGGAAGCCGGTGAGTACCTTAAAAGAAACAATGAAGATTTGTTTGCCATAAAAGAATTAAAAGACCACTATAACAACGATATGTTTTTTGGTAACGATATGGACAGGACCATGCTTCGTATTGGGGCCATGAACATGATGCTTCATGGTGTAGAAAAACCTAATATTGAATACAGAGATTCTTTATCTGAAAAGAATATTGATGATGAAAAGTATACATTGGTCCTTGCCAATCCACCTTTTAAAGGTTCACTAGATCATGAAAGTGTGGCAGCAGGTTTACTTAAAATCACTAAAACGAAAAAAACAGAATTATTGTTCTTAGCATTATTCCTTAGAACACTTAAAAAAGGTGGCCGCTGTGCTTCTATCGTACCGGATGGGGTACTTTTTGGTGGCTCAAATGCTCATAAATCTATCAGAAAAGAAATTATAGAGAACCACCATTTACACGCAATTATTTCAATGCCCAGTGGCGTGTTTAAGCCATATGCAGGGGTATCCACAGCCATCATGATTTTCACTAAGACCGGTGCTGGTGGTACAGACAAAGTATGGTTCTATGATATGCAAGCAGACGGCTTATCACTAGATGACAAGCGTCAACCCATCATGCAAAACGATATTCCGGACATCATTAGCCGTTATCACAGTAGGATGGAAACAGAAATAGATCGAAAGAAGACAGAAAAATCCTTTTTCGTCACCAAAAAAGAAATCCAGGATAATGGATACGACCTATCGATCAATAAGTATAAAGAAGCAATCTATGAAAAAGTAGACTATGAGTCACCAGCCCTTATCATGAAAAGAATAGATAGCATAGATGAAGAAATTGTAACTCTTAAACAAGAACTAAAGACATTGCTAAATTTAGATTTGTAGGGATGAATATGAGAGAATATCGACTAGAAGAATTGTTTGATTTGCAAATGGGAAAGACACCGTCTAGGAACAATAGTGATTACTGGGATGATGGTACAAATGATTGGATTTCTATAAGAGATTTATCTAATTCGGGTAAATATATTGAAGACACAAAAGAAAAGTTGTCTGATAATGCAATTGAAGAGTCAGGTATTAAGTTGATCCCTGAAAACACCGTAATTATGAGTTTTAAACTATCGATTGGAAAGGTTGCTATTACAACACGTCCAATGTTTTCTAATGAGGCAATTATGGCTTTTCATGATAAAGGGTTAATAAGCATTTCACCAGAATATTTTTACTACTTGTTTCTTGGCAAGGAATGGAGTGCAGGAAGTAATAAAGCTGTGATGGGAATAACCTTGAATAAAGCGACGTTATCAAAAGTTAAAATTAAACCACATGACTTTACTACACAGCAAAATATTGTAAATATCCTTAATAAGTCTAGTGAAATAATTATATTAAGAAAACGAAAATTAGAAGAGCTGGACAACCTCATCAAATCCCGATTTGTCGAGATGTTTGGTGACCCAATTCAGAACCCTATGGAATGGGGAATGAAGACGGTAGATGAGGTTTGCTCATCAATATATGGAGGTGGAACTCCTTCTAAACAACACCCAGAATATTATGATGGGGACATTCCATGGGTTACTCCTAAAGATATGAAGTCAATGTTTATTCTAGATAGTATTGATCATATTAATGAGTTAGGAATCAATAACAGTTCTACTAAATTAGCTCCAGTAGATTCTATACTTATGGTAATACGAAGTGGGATTTTAAAACATACTTTACCTGTAGCCATAAATAAAGTACCAGTCACAGTTAATCAGGATATGAAAATATTCATTACAAACGATACTATATCAACATACTTTTTAGCATATTTATTTAAGATGATTGAACCTGATGTATTGACTGGTGTACGTGCAGTTACAGCAGATAATATTGATTTTACGGTTTTTAGAAATCGGTTAATTCCTGTACCACCCATTGATTTGCAGAATGACTACGTTCAGGTTGTAGAACAGGTTGATAAATTGAAAGTAGAAGTACAGAAATCTCTAGATGAAACACAGATACTTTTTGATTCTTTGATGCAGGCTTACTTTGAATAAGTATTTGATATACTTTCTTTAAAGAAAGTGATCGAATGCAAAACCAAATTTTCAATATTCTGAACGATATGTCAGAACACCTAAACATAAACCAAATGAGGAAACTACAAGAAACATTGATTAGAAGGCTTGAAGAGGAGATTGAAACACTTAATGAAATCGATAGTCAGGATTATGTGGATCTTTTCGTATCAGCCAAAGAAGTTGAAGGATGTTCGGAACGAACTATAACTTATTACAAATCAACCATTGTAGATATGTTTGCCTTAACTGGCTTGGATTTGAACAGAATAACGACAGAGTCAATCCGAGAATACTTAAAGACATATCAGGCAAGAAATAACTGCGGCAAAGTAACAGTAGATAATGTCAGGAGAAACCTATCAAGTTTCATTTCTTGGCTCGAAGAAGAAAACTATATCATCAAGAACCCTGTCAGACGAATACATAAGGTTAGAGTTGGTTCATCAGTAAAACAGGTAATTCCTGATGAAAGCATAGAGATTATGCGGGATAAGTGTATAAATACCCGTGACCTAGCAATGATCGACCTTCTTTTCTCTACGGGTATAAGGGTTGGAGAACTGGTGAACCTGAATATTACAGATGTAAAGTTTGAAGAGCGGGAATGTATTGTATTTGGCAAAGGTGATAAGGAAAGACGAGTTTACTTCGATACAAAAACGAAACTCCATATCCAAGCGTACTTGAAGGAAAGAGACGATGACAACAAGGCCTTGTTTGTATCATTGAACCGACCTCATAATAGGTTAAAGGTAAACGGTGTGGAAATTAGGATTAGAAGACTTGGCCAGAGACTACAGAAAGGCAAGGTACATCAGCATAAGTTCAGAAGAACTATGGCGACAAGGGCAATTGACAAGGATATGTCTATTGAGTAGGTGCAGCAGTTGCTTGGCCATAAGCAGATTGGTACTACAATGTATTATGCTATGGTTAATCAAAGTAATGTTAAGAATTCGCATAAGAAGTATCTTGGGTAAGAATAAGAATTTATCTTTGATTAGGAGTGTGTAATTATGGAAGAACATAGAAATATCACCTTGAAGTGTGCTGTTTGTGGAAATGAGAATTTCGAATATGATGATGTTAAGTTTGAATCTATCGATGTTGCTGATGAAATGAAATGTACATTATGTAACAAGGTATATTCGAGGGAAGAACTGGTTGATGTGAATTCAAGTTTGATTGAAAATACAGGAAAAGAATTTGCTGAAGAACTGTTAAAAGCAGAAATTAAAAGGATGGGATTCAAACTGAAATAGGGAGGTTTATTCTTTATGAATATAAACTTGGAAGTTTCTGTTGGGGATATAATTGCGTTTTGTGCATTAATTGGGTCTATTATAATGTTTGTTCTGAATCTTATTAATCAAGCCAGAACTAAAGCATATGCTGAAAATGCAAATGCCTATAATGAATCTGCTAGAAAGTACTTCGACTTGGCAGTAGAGCAGATGGAAACAAAGAAAGACAATTTTGAGAAGGCAATCTGTGATGCTAATATCGTTAGGTATGGTAAGAACAGTTGGTTATTGAAAATCTTCAACAAGGGTAGTGCATCTGCAACCAATGTTACATTCAAGTATATCGATGGTGGGCCAGATATTGTTGGAGGCAGCGACAGTAATTTTCCGATTTCGTTATTGGAACCTCAAAAAAATGTAGATTTCCATATCATTATTACTATGAGTACACGAGGTTCGAGTTGGGATTATGAATTGTCGTGGACCGCTGAAGATGGACAGGAGCAGAGCAAACGTGGAGTACTTACTCTACCACTGTCATAGGCTCATATTTAGCACTACAAAATTAAAAATTTAGATGCAAAAATCTATAAATGAAACACAAGTACTGTTCGATTCATTAGTACATTAATATTTTATGGTTTGAAAGGAGATTTACAGTTATGGCAGTATCAAAAATTCCTTTGGCAACAACGGTTCCACTTTCTCTATTTGAAGAAGAAGAATTCTATGCAGTTGTTGTAAATGAAAAAAATGATAAAAGAGATTTCAATACAATTTGGGTATTCAGAAAAGGCTGTGGCACAGCACTATCTTCGATATCTAAAATAGCAGAGAAGGACGATCCAAAAATGACTTCGGACGGTATAAGAACAATGGATTCAATGGGGGAGTTTGATGTTGTTAAGGAAATGCTTATGGAGGAAAGGTAGTACTTATCGTTATCCTTATAAATTGAAAGTTGAAGTCAAGAAGTCCTTAGATCAAACGCAGGTAGCTTTTGATTCATTGATGCAAAAATATATTAAGTGAAAATTTTATGGCAGATCGGAGAGGCTAGAATGGATTTGTATTACAAATATAGAACATTGGAAAACATTGAGTATTTTAAGGATATCATTATAAATAAACGGCTTTATGCTCCGAAATACGTAGATTTGAACGATCGTTGGGAAGGAAATTATACTCATGATATTGAAGTTGAATTTGAGTTGACTAATGCAATAAAAGAGATTAAAAGAGGGCTAGGAATTGTCAGTGTATCAAGGAATAAGAATAATACACTAATGTGGTCGCACTATGCTGATGGAGAGCGAGGTCTAGTAATAGGACTAAAGATTTGTGATCCTATAGCAGATATTAGAGATGTTATATATAAATCAAAATTACCATCAATGAATGAATATAAGAATCTAAATAGAGAACGATTTGCTCGAGAGGTATTGACCCATAAATTAACAGATTGGGAGTATGAAGAGGAAGTAAGAGTCTTTGTTGAAGGCAGATCATTTGTAAAAGTAAAGTTGTTTGAGATAATTGCAGGTGCGAGGATGCCAGAAGATAAATTCGTTGAGCTAGTATCATTGGTCAAAGAGCTTGACTCAACTATAAAGGTAAGAATGAATGAGTAGAATAGAAATTGTTATGTAAATAAGAGTTTAATACACGTTAGTAAGGAAGTTAAGTAACCCGACAAATTAAGGGTTGAAGTCTAGAAATCACTAAATGAACACAATATCTATACGACTCATTAATGCAAGAGTATTTCGAATAGATAAATGGTTATAGCAATGGAGGAGTTGAAGAATTATTGTGGATGACTATATTAAACTTATCAGTGTAGCATCAATTGCAAGCGATATTCAAGGAAAAGGTATTAATGAGAATCCAGTTGATTTACTGGAGTTTATGCGTAAACAAAATTATGATATGACATGTATATATGATAAAGAGGCGTTGATAGGGAAAATATTGAAAGATGACTTAGAAAAAGACAATTCTATACTGAATATAATATCTATTGGACTTGATGAAATTATATCCTCGAATATGCCTTTGATAGATTTTTTGTATAAGATAATTGATGGAGAAAAACAGCACTATTTCATGATTAACGATGATGAAATCATAGGAGTAATTAGCAATGCAGACTTATTGAAAAGCCCAGTTAAGCTACTGATTTATAGTGTGTTTTCTACATTTGAAAGATTACTGACAATAAAACTAAAAAATTATGAAGATGAATCGCTAGAGAGTATTATGTATAATGATGCGGTGGAGAAAAGGAAAAAGTTTCAAGAAGGTAATTTAAGTACGAAACCTGGTATTGCTAAGAGCTTAGAACTGTATGAGTCTCTACTAGATAATAATCGAGAACAAACATTTATTGACTGTGCTTATCTTATTGAAAAACTGAAGTATGCAAAGGCCTATAGTTTAACAAAGTTAACGAAAAAGCAGAATACTAAGATTAACGAACTTAGGAATGCAATAATGCATGACAGAGACTTCTTATTCATGGGTCATACGAAGTTGACTGATATATTGAAATGGATAAACCAAGCAATTGAAATAATGAGTTAGAAGTCAAATGCCCTATAAATTAAAGGTTGAAGCACAGAAGTTATTGGATGAAACGCAAGTATTATTTGATCCATTAATACAGGAGTATTTTGAATGAAAGGTATTAGGAGGTAAGGGAAATTACAGTGAGCTTAATTGTATATAAGTACTGGAGGAGACTATGCAAGGGATAGAGAGTAAGGACATTGACAAGAAAATATATAGGATTTTTGATATTGAAAGATTTGAACAAATGCTATTAGATAATGCTAATATTTTTGTTGCTCCAAGGCTTTGGGATGACCCATATGAAGACATTCTTTACTCGATTTTTAAAGACAATGATGAAATATTTTTCGATTATAAAGTTAATAGGCACGCCTTATTTGGTCAATGTTGGACAACTAATGAAGATTCAGATGCAATGTGGAGAATATATTCTCAAAGAAATAGAGGTGTAAAAGTAGAAGTTAAACTACGAGATTATCATGATTATCTTGAAGTTAATAGTAATGGCAGTGGAAGCAGAGTTCTTGTCAGTAAAGTTGAATACTTAAGTAGTAGAAAAATTGAAGAGAATCTACTTGATGCAAAAGTTGATGCTGATTTCCTTTATGGCTTAAAAGGTGGATGGGACGATTTTCCAAATATAAGAATGAAATCTTTGTCATATAAGAGAACAGAATTTGAACATGAAAAAGAAATAAGAGTCCTCTTATACACCAGTAATGCACAAAAAAATCAGATACTGAAAATTGAAATGGACATTAATAAGATATTTAAAGCAATCACGTTAGATCCACGATTAAAAAAAGATGAGTTTGAATATCTGAAGAAAAGATTACAAACGCTTGGTTATAAAGGGAAAATTAAGCAATCTGAACTTTATAGATTAAGCGAGGATTTTAAAAATACAATAGTAGCTTATCAAAGAGAATTCACACCGACTAAAGTCCCGACATAAGTAGTAAAGGAAATGTAGCGATGAAAATCAGTAGCCCTATAAATTAAAGGTTGAAGTTTAAAAGTCATTAGATGAAACACAAGTACTATTTGGTTCGTTAATCCAAAAGTATTTTGAATAGATTGTAGGAGGACATATAAATGGCAAAATTTGCAATCAAGGGTATCGGAGCAGCAAAAAAAGGAATAATAATTTTATCAAAAGAGATTTTGAAGGACGAAGTATTTGTAACAGTAGTAAAAGAAGGAACAAAGGCACTTGAAAAATACAATAATAAAGTAAAAATACCTGACGTAAAAGATGTCCTTTATGAAGAGGCAATTAAAAATCTCATCGGATTGAATTTATTGCCGGTTGTTGCTATTGCAAAACCGAATGTAGCGTATGCGGATTCTGCAGAAAATGTAGTAGTAGATTGTGAGCCTAAGTTCGGAAAAAAAGTAGATCCCAATTCTATTGTTAAGTTATATTACGCAACAAGTGATGTCATCCAAAAAAGCAAAGAGATGGAAACAAATCTGGAAGAGGTGTTTAGATTACCAAGAGTAGTTGGACTTGATATATATGAAGCCAGAGAGGATTTAGAAGAAATCGGGTTGAGGGCGACTTTGAAATTGGAAAATCCTAATAGCAAGTTTGTAACATTTAAAGATGGGCAAGTGACTAGAGTGACATATCCGGGCGATAAGAAATTAACTCTTAAGCAAAAAAAAGGTGAGCGTGTATGGCTCTATTATGTTGATGAGGAAATAATAAAAGCAAGTGAACTTATATTAGAGAATAAAAAGACAATAAATATTGAACGGAATGAAAAGCTTAAGCAAAGTATAAATAATTTACCTAAACGATTTAGAAAGAATAAGAACTTAAACCAAACAGAAGATTTCTCTAAAGTAGACCAAGAATAGAGGGATGAAAAGCCCTACAAATTAAAGGTTGAATTTCAAAAGTATTTGGTTTAAACACAATATTTATGTGACTAATTGATAAAAGAGTATATGTAATGGTTGATCTTGGTTCAGTGTAATTATAGAAATTAACCAATTTATAAAACATTAATAATCAACGTTTCAAACGAATACCTAAAGATAGAGGGGAGACTACCATGTGCTACAACTTTGATTTTCTAAAAAAAGAAGAAAAATATAAGGACTTTACATACGCCTGTATCGAAGCGGAGAAGAGTCTAGTGGTATCTTATGCCAGTTCAGCGATTCTAGCACGTAGAGCCTTAGAGTTGGCTGTAAAGTGGGTGTTTTCTTATGACCAAGAACTTGAAGCACCGTACCAGGATAACCTTGCCTCATTGATTCATGATTACCGGTTTAAAGGTATTATTGATGCCAAGCTTTTCCCCATGATTACCTATATTCAAAAGCTTGGTAATAAAGCCGTGCATTCACCAACACCGATTTTAAGAGAGCAAGCAGTATTAGCTCTTGGCAACCTCTTTGAATTTATTTCTTGGATTGATTATTGTTATTCGGATGCATATGAAGAGATTACTTTTGATGAAAGTCTACTTGGGGATAATGAAAAAGAAAGAAAAACCAAAGATGAACTAAAAGATTTATATGAGCATCTTGGTTCAAAAGACCGTAAACTTGAAGAAATCATCAAAGAGAATGAAACACTAAGACGTGAAAATGCGGCAAAACGTCTTAATAACAAGAAAAATCGTGATTTTAAGGTTGATGAGATTTCTGAATTCAAAACCAGAAAAATGTACATCGATCTTGAGATTGAATTAAATGGATGGACGATTGGGAAAGACTGCCTTGAAGAAGTTGAAGTAGATGGTATGCCTAACCAAGCAAAAATCGGTTATGTAGATTATGTACTTTATTCAGACAATGGCAAGCCACTAGCGGTGATTGAAGCCAAGAAAACCTCTGTGAATCCTAGAATGGGTCAGATACAAGCCCAGCGTTATACAGATTGTTTAGAAAAAGAACATAAATTTAGACCCATGATATTCTATACCAATGGTTTTGAGTATTATTTATGGGATGACCGTAGTTACCCAGAGCGTTTGGTATCAGGCATATACACCAAGGAAGAACTTGAGTGGCTTCATTTCAAGAGGCAAAATAAAACGCCATTAAAGGATCCTATAATCAACGATGCAATCACCAACCGTCACTACCAAAAAATGTCCATTACAGCGGTTTGCGATACTTTGGACAAGGGTAATCGTAAGGCACTTCTTGTCATGGCAACAGGTTCGGGTAAGACGAGGGTATCTATATCCATTGTAGATGTCTTGATTAAAAGAGGTTGGGTTAAAAACATTCTTTTCCTTGCAGATCGTACAGCTTTAGTGAAGCAAGCTAAGAAGAACTTTAAGGCATTATTACCTGAACTTTCCCTTTGTAATTTATTGGATAGTAAAGATAATCCAGAGAGTAGAATGATTTTTTCAACCTACCCAACCATGATGAATGCTATTGATGATGTCAAGAATAAACGAGATCAAAAGCTTTTTACCAGTGGGCATTTTGACCTTATTATCATCGATGAAAGTCACCGAAGTATTTATAAAAAATATCAGGATATTTTTAATTACTTTGATGCCATTTTACTTGGTTTAACAGCAACACCTAAAAGTGATCTTGATAAAAACACCTATACTATTTTTGAACTTGAAAACAATGTGCCAACCTATGCCTACGAGTTAGGTGAAGCCATAGAAGATGGTTATTTGGTACCTTATCATACAATAGAAACAAAGATGAAGTTTTTAGAAAAAGGGATTCATTACGACGACCTTACAGAAGAAGAAAAAGAACTTTTTGAAGAAACCTTTGATGATGATGTTAAAGATATCAGCGGTGAAGCACTAAACTCCTTCTTGTTCAATGACAATACCATCGATACGGTTATACAAGAGTTGATGGAAAAAGGTCTTAAGGTCGAAGGTGGCGACAAATTAGGAAAGACCATTGTATTTGCTAAAAATAAGAAACATGCAGATTTTATTGTAAAGCGCTTTAATGCACTTTATCCAAAGTATAAAGGTGATTTTGCAAAACCAGTTTATACCGGTATTAATTATGTTGAAAGTACTATGGATGATTTTGAAGTGAAAAACAAACTGCCGCAGATCGCTGTATCTGTGGACATGTTGGACACTGGGATTGATATTCCAGAGATTCTCAACCTAGTTTTCTTCAAAAAAATACGTTCTAAAACAAAATTTTGGCAGATGATTGGTCGAGGAACCAGACTCTGTGAAGATTTGTATGGTGTTGGCATGGATAAAGAAGGATTTAGAATCTTTGATTACTGTGGTAACTTTGAATTCTTTAGAACCAAAAAAAACGGCAAAGAAGCCAAGATGATGAAGTCACTTACAGAAAATCTTTTCAATATCCGTATAGGCATCATCAAAGAGCTTCAAAATTTAGATTATCAAACAGATGAGTATATAAATCACAGAAAGGCATTGATTGAAGGCATTTTGAAAGAAGTGAAGGCTATTGATGAAACCAAATTCAATGCCAGAATGAAGCTTCAATTCTTACACAAATTCAATCAGGAGATTGCTTTTGAAAGTTTGACGGATGCTGCCGTAAGAGAACTTGAAGAAGAGGTTGCCCCACTTATATCGGCCATAGAGGATGATGAACTGGCTAAGCGGTTTGATTATTTGATGTACACCATTGAGTATGCAGATTTAAAAAGAGTCCCTGCATCCAAACCGAAGAACAAAGTGGTGACAACGGCAGAGAAGCTAACCTATAAAGGTAGTATTAATAAAGTTAAAATACAGGAAGCCTTAATTAATAAAGTTCAGACCAATGAACACTGGGAAGAAGCAGATATTTTTGATCATGAAGAAGTGCGTAAAGCCTTTAGAGATTTAATAAAATTCTTAGATAGCACTTCAAGTAAAATATACTATACCAATTTTACAGATGAAATTACAGCGCAGAAAGAAAGCCCAGGTGATTATTCTGTCAATGATATGCAAAGCTATCGTAAAAAGGTAGATCAGTATTTAATGGAGCATCAAAATGATTTGGTTATCTATAAGTTACGCAATAATAATCCTTTAGTAGAAGAAGACATCAAATATCTAGAAAAAATATTATGGCAAGAGCTAGGAACAAAAGATGATTATATCAAAGAGTTTGGTGACGAACCACTACTCAAACTGGTAAGTAAGATTGTGGGATTAGACCCACAAGCAACCAATAAAGTATTTTCAGAGTTCTTATCGGACGAAAGCCTTAATATTAATCAAATGGAATTTGTGAAGTTGGTGGTCAATTACATGACAAAAAATGGCAGCTTAGATAAACGGGTACTCAATGAGCATCCCTTTAACAAGCGTGGCAATGTGATGCATCTATTTGATGGTAAGCTTGATGTAGCAAAGCGAATCATTGGTGCGATAGATCAGATTAATGGAAGGTTAAGTGTCTAGAAGAGCCGAAAAATGATTCAAGTGTTGCCCAAAAGAATATATATGAATAATCCGAAATTATTTCGGAATTTCATTGAGGAAGTCAAAAAAAGGGTTACTTATATTTGGGAGCAAGAACTACTAGACTTACTCTAACAAGTTTTTTTGATATTAAATGCTTTTGGAAAATGGGTGAGTAATCAGGGGGTAAATATTTCTGTATTTACACCGGCCGGTTACAGTACAATTTGCAATTTATATAAGGCTTATGTGGTAACGCATGTTGAGACGGTCTCGCAGTTAGTTCTGAAGAAGTAAGATAAAGTTATATTTGAAAATATAATAATCTATAGATATAATATGGTAAGAGAATGCTTATAAAAAGTGAAAGTTTTTGATTTAAAATTAAATGCAGCTATGACACCTCTCATAAGTCTGCATTAATTTATTTTTCAAATTCATTTTTTATAAGCATTCTCTTTTTGTTTGTAGCCATTTATTGCAGTTTAAAGGAGAATGTTATGGATTTATTGGCAATTAGAGAATCAGAAAGATTGGTAGTCGACATTTACAAATTTACATTTTTTGAGGTACCATTTTATTGGAAAACCTTGTATAGAAAAAATTATAATTGTTAGTTTAAGAGTTGAATTGATGTGTTAATAGTTTGCTGCAAGAAATAGACGATGTACTCTTGTATTTGTTATCATGCGGTTATAGATATGTAGTTTATTAATGAATGTTATTTTAACATATGGTGTTGGATGTTCTACATCTATTGGCATTATCGACATACCTGTTTCTATACAAACCATTTGATTAATGATGAGTGGACACTAAAGCGAAGGAAGGGATTCATAGGATAACACCATAAACAAGTATAGATGTTTCAGGAAACTTTTAAAAAGAAAATTATTGACTAAATAATCTCTTCTTTATGTTGCTTCCCAGTTTCTTCTTTGAATTGGTTAAGCTCTATAAGATTATTATTTGAAATTAGATTATATTGTTGAATATATTTTATATCTATTTGATTAATATTTGGACATTGCTCACGGAGATATTTTGAAACAGTACTTTTGTTCAAACTGGTAAACCTAGTTATTTCAGTGTTATTTAGATTTCCATCTTTAAGAAAGTGTACATGATAAATTTTATTTAATTTGTCTTGTTGCCTTTTTGTATTGCCAAAAACATTACGTCTTTGCTCTTTGTCTTTGTACTTTTTGCGTTCATTTTTCAAGTTTTCATTACAAAGAGTCAACATTTCATTTTGTTCTAATTCGGATAAACCCAATTTATCGATAATTGTTGACGTTTTATAATTATACCCCACAGAATAAATCATACCATTTATTTCTTCTGTAATCTGCTCACGTGACCTTAAATATTCATTTTCAGCTGATTGTGTTGAAGCAACGACATAGTCTTCTTCAAAAGTTTGACTAAAACGTTTATTAAGAAGAAAGGTTTTAGTCAGTGCAATCTTTGGGCCATAAATTCTGCAACAATGATATCGATATAGAAATAGAACGAATTCTCTATGTCCTTCAATATCTCCATTTCGTAGATTAACAAATTTTTCTATATCACTAATTCGATTTAAATTTGTTTTTTTTAAATTATAATTTGAGCCGTTTTGATTTTTTTTAAACGTTGTATTGCTCAATTGTCTAATAGCTTTTTGGGGGGCAATGATCTCGTTGACTTCAAATGCCTTAGAATATTTTATGTCATCATTATAATAACTAAGAACTTCATTAGCTAAGTCATTTAATGAATACTTATCAGCATAGACACGGATTAGTTTGACTTCATTTATACCATCTTTTGTATTAAAGGTGCCAGTATTCCTGAAAATTCTAGTAACATCAAGTGCATTTCGATCAGCACCTACATCTTTTAATTTTGATCTAATGGATTTTTGAACCATTGTCCATTTTGTAAACAAATCTCTGTTAAAGCCATTTTTAGTCCGAGCGGGAATTGGATCTTCAAACTGCCAAATCAGATAAAAACCTCGTCCACTATCGATTATATATGTTGGGCGGGGAACCACATAATCAAAGTAATCATTATCTAACTCAAATAAGGCTTGCTCTTTTGTCGGCGGGGATAAAAAAATGAGTTAAGGCTAAAGTATGAGTTGAATTTGTTCATCTTTATGGAATTCTTGTTGTAATGATAGATTTTTAAGAATTTATATTTTTCATCTTTAAAATATGCTGAAGTTATAAAGTTCCCCTGCGTTTTCGAATGAAGCAATTGACAAAACGACCCTTCTTGAGCAACTTCATTATAAACAATAAATTTTTCTTCGGCGCTAACCTTATTGATAAATGATTTGTATTCTCTTTCTAATTCCGCATGAGACATATTTGTCACCCCTTAATATGATTTTTAATAACATAACACATTAAATGAGCAACACTTTTTATGTCACTGGTTTGAATTAAGTTTAGTATTATTGAGGGGTTGGAGATTTGTTAAACCATTATAGTTTTTAAGATTACTTGAAATTAAGTATGCTTATTTTAGATAATAGTATTAAATCTTAAAAGGGGTGATTTGATGAATGGAGAAAAACAAACTAAAAAAATGAAAATTACAATCTCAAAACTCACTTTGAAACAATTGGATACACTAATTGAGAAATGTGAAAAAATCATTTCGATAAATTATCGTGTGACGAGCCAAAACTATTCAAGTTATATTACGATGTCAAACCATGAGCTAAAAAAAATAGAAAATCAGAATACATTAACTACAAGAATAATATTTGATCGGAAAGTCTATTGGATTCGTCAAAATCTTTCTTTTTCGAATGATCAGGTATATTATCTGTTTGAGATTGAATCTGATAATAATACTGATTATAAGCTTGACCTTGCGTTCATACTAAATATTTTAAGTTTAGCTACAAAGAAGAAAAAAATAATCTTAAAAAAGAGAAAAGATATATTTCAGTAAAGTCTTTCCAGGCACCAAAATATATGACAAAAAAAGCCCCATTAAACTAACGAGGCTTTTTTGTGAGTATAATTTTCAATTTAGAATATTTTCTGAAAACTATCAAACTGAATATTAGGCTTTTCTAAAAATAAACATTTTCGAATAGCCACTAGTAGATATTTAGAATCAAGAGTGTCCTTTTTTGAAGCATTCTTCCAAAGAGCTTGAGTAGATATCTTCAGTAACATATATTGAAGATAGTAATATAAGTGTTCATCATCAAATAAGTTCGTGTGTTTTGACTTACTAAAATATTCTCTATGAGTTTTTGTAATTAAGGAATCGAGTTGATTATAGTAAGTTGTGTTCATACAAAGTGAAAAATTTATCTGTTTAAAATTTGAAACATAGTTTTCTAATAGATTCATATTAATCCCCCCTTTCATTAATTTTAAATGCTCTAGAGTTTAATAATTAA
>NZ_JARGDP010000220.1 GCF_029210395.1 Petrocella sp. FN5
TATATAAGAACATGTTGGACTTCGAAAAGGAAAAATCCTTTTTGGGCGCATAGCTCAGCTGGTTAGAGCGCACGCCTGATAAGCGTGAGGTCGGTGGTTCGAGTCCACTTGTGCCCACTGTATAAGATTCGAAAGAGTTTTGTACTTTTTATAACTACAGCCAAAAAATAAAGTAAACACCCGGGGGTATAGCTCAGTTGGGAGAGCACCTGCCTTGCAAGCAGGGGGTCAAGAGTTCGAGTCTCTTTATCTCCACTCGGTCGTAAACATCAAGAAGTGACATAAGCAAGCACGACCATAGCGTAGCGCTATTACGAACATTGAAAACTGCATAAGAGAAACGACTTGAAAGCACGTACGGATACAGCTTAAGCATAAGGCGAGGTTAAAGCGTTATGAAGAAGCGTCGTAGAAGTCGTGAAGGCAAGTTGTTAGACGATATGAAAGCACGTACGTATACAGCTTAAGCATAAGGCGAGGTTAAAGCGTTATGAAGAAGCGTCGTAGAAGTCGTGAAGGCATATTGTTGAA
>NZ_JARGDP010000221.1 GCF_029210395.1 Petrocella sp. FN5
TACATTCATTGACTTCTATCAACATTTCGGCACTGATTCGTTTTCTGAAACTTACCAGTGAACTGGCTTCAAAAGGAGCGGTATCCTGATAACCCGAAAGGCCGATGAAATACTGGTAGTAGGGATTTTCGGTCAGCTGATCGACAAGCTCACGATCGGCATAGCCATATTTTATCTGAATGATTAGAGCGCCTAATGCCATCCGAAGTGGTTTGGCAACATTGCCGGTATCACTTTGAAATAGCTTTGCATAATTTTCTTCGAATTTCTTCCACGGTATCTGGTCTGCTAAGGTAATCCACCTGTTCTTAGGGTTCATCTTAAGTCCAAGTGGCTGATTGAAATCAAGGAAAGTGGGTTGAGAATTATCGGATAGAATATACATGTTTTTAAGGCTCCTAAAGAATTTATTTGACATAAAGTGCAAGGATAATGGTTAAATCTAAGAAATACCCTTGCACTTATTATAACAAAAATCTGCTTCAAATGCACTAAAATCAAGGCATTACGACTTAATCAGCAGACAC
>NZ_JARGDP010000222.1 GCF_029210395.1 Petrocella sp. FN5
TTATATTGTAATTATTTCCATTTATGGGAATTACTGTAAGGACATATTGTGTTTGTCATAAAGTTGTGACGTTAGAACAAAGAGGCTACGCCTCGCTTTGCAAAACAAATTGTTCCGGCAGGAAAGACTTCCTTGATAGTTACATAGCATAGACTTTCCTAGAGAACAAAAAAATAGTAATCTCAGACTTTCATCTTTGATTACTACCATCTTATAGTTTCTATTAAACTCTGCATATATTCAAGTGCAAAACTCTGTTACTACGCTTCCGGCATTACGATTGCTGCTATAAGATAAGCTAAGAAGCCGCCACCGGTCATCCAGAACAATACCATGACCAACCTCACCAAGGTTGGATCTACACTGAAATATTCAGCCAGACCACCACACACGCCAAAAAGCATTCTGTCTGTTCTCGAACGGTATAATTTTTTCTCCATATAATTCACCTCGCCTTAATATAATTATACTACATAATAAGTATAATCCAAAAAACTTAAAATAATC
>NZ_JARGDP010000223.1 GCF_029210395.1 Petrocella sp. FN5
CTACTCACCAATGTGGCCATCTCTTCTCGGGTGACTTTTCTTCTATAGTTATCAAAGTCACCTGGCTTTACATAGCCAAGCTCTATGGCTTTGTCGATGTGATGCTTGGCCCAGTAGCCTTCTTCATCTTGAAGAACATCATGGCCGGCTACGACCACCAAGCACTTGATAAACTGATCCACTTGAAGCGGGTTGGCCGGTTTGAATGTACCGTCGGGATAGCCTTTTAGAATATCTCTTCCATCTTTTCCTATATGACTTAGATCTTCATTAAACCAATCCTTTTGACTCACATCCGAGTAGTTGGACGCCCCTTGTACCGAGTTACCCGCTAGACTGACGATCAAGATGATTATTGTTAACAAACTTAACATCATAACTGTTTTCTTCATATACTTCTCCCCCATACTCAACTTTTTTGATTTTGCTATACCTATTTAGTATAGCTTTGATATGCGTGGGTGTAAAGCATTTTCTGGTATAATTGTGTATTTATATGGT
>NZ_JARGDP010000023.1 GCF_029210395.1 Petrocella sp. FN5
CTATTTTAACAGGTGAAAACCGATTTTCACCCATCTGCTTCTATGGACCAAGAGGCTCTTTCCCGTTGTTGATTAAGAAATAATCTGTGCATAATTCAAAAGAATCTGTATGACCATTAAGGCTACAGATTCTTTGTTCACTATGTTAGTATCAGTTTTTTTTGAAGTGCAACGACCTCATCCTCTTCTAAATACCACTTAAGAATCTCTAAGCCAAAAGCCATGGCCACGCCTGCACCCTTTGCTGTAATAATATTTCCATCTGTGACAACTTCATTCTCACTCACTTTGGCGCCTTTAAGATGAACTTCGTTGCCGGGATAAGCTATAGCTTCCTTACCTGTCAGTAAACCAAGATCACCGAGTATACTTGGTGCCGCACATATGGCGGCCAGTTTTTTACCTGATGAGTAAAAAGCGGGTAATAGTGCCATTAAGCTCTCATGCTTACTGAGATTTTCCGTACCCGGCATACCACCAGGCAAAATGAGTACTTCATACTCTGAATAATCCACCTCATAGAATAGGCGGTCGCATTTTACGGTTATATCATGGGCACCGGTAACATCCAGATTACCGGAAACAGATATTAAATCTAATACCATACCACCTCTTCGTAAAACATCTATGGTACTAACCGCTTCAATCTCCTCAAAACCGGTCGCTAAAAATATTGCCATTTTCGTCATAAAAATACCTCCGTGATAATCCAATAAGTCAATGTACTTTTTATTAGATTATGGTTTATAATATAAGATAATCCTAATATCGTTTTACATAACCCTAGTTTATCATAAAAGTGAGGTTTTTAGAATGGAAATAGAAAGAAAATTCATTGTGTCATCTTCACCTGGCCCACTGGCCTCTTATCCCAAAAAAGAAATTCTTCAAGGTTATATCAGTACCAGTCCTGTCATACGTATACGTAAATCCAATGAAGATTTTTTCCTAACTTGTAAGGGTAAAGGACTTCTTGCTCGGGAAGAATTCGAGATCTCCATAACCGCCTTGGAATTTGAACATCTCTCTTCTAAGTTGGATTATTATTTGATTCATAAAACCAGATACCTCGTCCCTTATGGTGAATACACCATTGAGCTGGATGTCTTCAAGGACCGACTTGATGGTCTCCTAATGGCTGAGGTAGAATTCCCATCCCTTGAGGCTGCACATGATTTTGATGTGCCGGACTGGTTTGAAGCGGAAGTTACTGAGGATTGTCGTTATCAAAATAATACCCTTTGTCGGTTAAATGGGTTTGATGAGTTAAACACAAAAAAAGAATCTACTAGGTAGATTCTTCTTTTGTAATGCGGATGAAGGGAGTCGAACCCCCACGCCGTAAAGCGCTAGATCCTAAGTCTAGTGCGTCTGCCAATTCCGCCACATCCGCTTGTGTTATTGCAAGCAGCAACAAGTTACTGCAAGCATTAACGATGAGTCACCCGGGGTTCGAACCCGAGACAACTGGATTAAAAGTCCAGTGCTCTACCAGCTGAGCTAGTGACCCATAGTACTGTGTTCCTTATTTCTGCCATATGACCGCTGTTACATTGACCTTATGGAAACTGGGTAGGAAGGATTCGAACCTTCGCATACAGGAGTCAAAGTCCAGTGCCTTACCGCTTGGCGACTACCCAATATTTTTTAAGGGTGGATAATGGGACTCGAACCCACAACAACCAGAACCACAATCTGGCGCTCTACCATTGAACTATACCCACCATATGATCATCTTAAGATATCTTAAGAATCATTAACGTGCCAGCAGGGATTCGAACCCCGGACACCCGCCTTAGAAGGGCGATGCTCTATCCAGCTGAGCTACTGGCACAAGTTATATCTTTGGTGTGCTCATTTCATGATGAAGCGGGTAGGGGGAATCGAACCCCCGTAACCAGCTTGGAAGGCTGGAGTTTTACCATTAAACTACACCCGCAAAATGATGGCCATCATCTTACACTATGGTGTCGCATAAAAATCGGGGTGACAGGATTCGAACCTGCGGCCTCTTGAACCCAAATCAAGCGCTCTAGCCAAGCTGAGCCACACCCCGTTTTTCAAAGGCTTTTATTTCAAACGTGCAAGATGTATTATACAGAGTAAACAAAACTTTGTCAACACTTTTGAAGGGTTTTTTTTTTAATTCCTTTTCTTTTTCTAAACCCCTTTAAAATCAAGGTTTTTAAGACGTTTTTCAAGAAATTCTAGGGATATTAGTATGGATCTTTCCATCCTCATTAATGGTTAAAACGCCAAAACTGGCCACACCGTCTCTTGGTGAACTGATGCTGCCCGGATTAAAAATTAAACATTTACCTTCATATTCTTCATGGGCCATATGGGTATGTCCATATAAAATTATATCATAATTTTCCTTCTTTGCTAACGCTTTTAGCATATTCGTACCATGTTTGACATAATGATGATGCCCATGGGTAAGTAAAATCTTTTTCCCTTGTATAAACACAACTTTCTCAGTAGGCACATTGATTTCTCCCCAATCACAGTTACCGGCCACATAGTCAATGGGTATGTTAAAAAGACGCTCTATGTCCCGAGCATCTCTTACTAAGTCTCCCAAATGGAAGATTCTGTCAAAACGATGATCACCTTCCATGAGGTCTAATACATGCTTAATTCTTTTATGGGTGTCACTGATGACTAAAATCCTCATCTCTATACCTCGAAATAAGCCTTAAGCGTATCTTTCATACGTCTTAAAGCTTGCCCCCTATGGCTGATAGCATTTTTTTTATCTGCTGTCATTTCGGCTGTTGTGCATCCTTCTTCAGGTACATAGAAAATAGGGTCATATCCAAATCCGCCTACACCCTTAGCTTCATTGGCGATATAACCTTCGATGGTGCCTCTTACATGTCTTACCTCGCCGTTTGGAAAAGCAGCTGCTATTACACATACAAAGCGTGCTGAACGCTCTTTTTCTTTAGCATTTTTTAATCTATCCAAGATCATCTGATTCTTAACATCATAGGTGGTTGTTTCACCACCAAAACGTGCGGAGTAAATGCCCGGTTCACCATGCATATAATCCACTTCAAGCCCTGAATCATCCGCCAAAACAATATCACCGGTTTTTGCAGCTATTTCTTTCGCTTTTTTTATAGCATTTTCTTCAAAGGTATGCCCATCCTCTATCACATCAATATCAATACCGGCATCTTCCATAGAAACTATCTTGTATGGTAAATCTGACAATATCTCTTTAATCTCTATCATCTTATGCTGGTTTTTTGTCGCAAAAATAATCTGTTTTTCCATGATGCTCTCCTTAATTTCAATCCATTTAAATGGAAATAAAAAACCCCTCACCTTATGTATAGCTACAATTGGGTGACGGGGTTATGTCTCTTGTTTACTCAACTGTGGTAAGGTAGTTTTCCAATTTTTCAATGGATTCTTCCTCGTCCGGTCCTTCTGCTGTTAGAAGAATGCTTTCACCCTCAAGAATGCCAAGCGACATCATACCCATAATACTTTTGGCATTCACTTTTTTGTTTTGCATGGAAACGTAAATGCTGCTTTGAAATTGGCTAGCCACTTGAACAAATAAAGCAACTGGTCTTGCCTCAAGTCCTGATGCTATTTTAACCATTACTTTTTTCTCAGTCATGAAATTCCTCCCTTGTGCTCTTTAATTTTTCAGCAATTTGACTTATTTTTCTTAATCGGTGATTCACACCTGATTTGCCTACTACCGGATCTAGCAGTTGACCTAGTTCTATAAGACTGGCATCTGAATGCTCAATCCTTAACCTTGCTATGGATTTTAAGTTTTCCGGCAATGTTCCAAGGCCAATTGTTTGATCAATATAATCTATATCCTGCAACTGTTTAACAGCGGCAGATACAGTCTTATTAATATTTGCAGTTTCACAATTAACAATGCGGTTTACATTGTTGCGCATTTCTTTTAGAATTCTAAGGTTTTCTAACTCCATCAATGCAACATGCGCTTCCATGATGTTCAGTAAATCCACAATCTGATTGCCTTCTTTTAAGTATAACACATAATACTTCTTTCTTAAGACAATCTTTGCGTCCATTTCAAAAGTGTTTACCAAACGCATGAGCTCTATCGTATGCTTTTCTTCTTGACTTACAAACTCAAGGTGATAGGTCTTTTCCGGATCACTAATGGAACCACTCGCTAAAAAAGCGCCTCTAATATAAGCACGTTTGCAACATGTCGTTTGCACGATTAATGGACTGATGTGTCGATCCACCTTACCCTCAACAAGCAACTTTGTAACTTTCAAAATGGTTATAGCCTCTTCACTGTCCATAACATAAATATGATAGATTCTATGCTTCTTCAGATAAATATTTTTCTTGATGGATATCTCAACTTTTATATTAAATGTTTTCTTTAATAAAGTAAAGCATTTTCTTGCTACTGCCGCATTTTCCGTCTGTATTTTTAGGCTTATGACTTCACCTTTTTCATTCTCTTTTATTTTTCCGCATACATTGATGATGGCTGCAACTTCTGCAATCCTACAATGTCTGGCCTCACCGATATGTCTGGCCAGTTCGTCCTTCACCTTTGATGAAAATGACATACCTTCACCTCATTTTTTTCTAATAGGCTAATCAATAGACATGATGATTTTTGCCAATAGTTCTGAGTCATGTCGGACATAGCCCGTTTTTTCGTTGAGTGCGATCATTGGTACAGCTAAAACCCGATCATCGTTGATTAGAGGTAAGACCAACTCTGCCCCATCTTGATTATAATGTTCGATAATCATAGCTTCTGGCCAACCGTCATTGGCTATGATTTTATCAATCGATCCAACACCAATATACTGCTCGATGACATTAACATGCTCAAGCAATGTAAAACCTTCCGTCTCACCGGGTTGGGTCATAATATTGCCTACGTAGACAATCTTGCCTTTCGCATTCTTCAACGCTTCACAAACCCCTTCCACCAATAGGTTAGGGATAATAGATGTATAAAGACTTCCCGGCCCGAGTATGATACTATCTGCTGTCTCAATCTTTTCCAAAACATTCTTGTACACCTTAGGGTTACTTGGCATAAGCTTCATCTTTTTGATATACTTCTTATGACTCTTATTAGCTGTTACAATCTCGCATTCGCCGATAATCTCGCTACCATCGTCATAAATAGCTTTAAGCTGGACATCTTCTGTTGTCACAGGCAATACTTGTCCTCTAACTCGAAGTACTTCATGGGCTTTTTCAATGGCCGCTCCAAAGTTACCATAAAGATCTGTAAGACCTACAATCAATAGGTTTCCCAAGTTATACCCCTTAAGAGAACCTTCTGAAAATCGATGGGCAAACAAAGCCTCTAGCATTGGTTCTGCTTCTGCAAGTGCCAATAAACAGTTTCTTATATCCCCTGGTGGCAATATTTTCATTTCTTTTCTTAGATTCCCTGAGTGACCACCATTGTCAGATACTGTAACAATGGCTGTCAACTCTTCTGTATGAATCTTTAAGCCTCTAAGCATGGTGGATAATCCTGTGCCACCACCGATGCAGACAATTTTTTTATTTTTCATGGTTTACCTGCTACTTCCCTCTAAGGGCATCCTTCTCAATATCTCTATGGTGACAGTGTACGCTGTAGTTATAACTCTCTAATTTCCTAGCTAAGGCGTCGGTTAATGTAACAGATCTGTGTTTGCCTCCGGTACATCCAATGCTGATGACCAATTGATTTTTTCCTTCTTTAATATAATTAGGTATGAGAAAAGCCAACATATCATCCAGTTTTTCTATAAAAATAGTCGAAACATCCCATTCCATTACATAATCCTGAACCACTTTATCTTTCCCTGTAAAGCCTCTGAGTTCAGATTTATAATAGGGGTTGGGTATGAAACGAACGTCAAAAACCAGATCCGAATCCGATGGAATACCATACTTAAACCCAAATGAAAGAACTGTGATGATTAGATTCTTATAGCTCTTCTCATCATTAAGGGCTTTATGAAGCTCTAGCCTAAGTTCTCTCGTTAGGAGGTTGGTCGTGTCAATAATAATCTTTGCCTGACTTTTTACCGGTTCAAGAAGGGTTCTTTCTTCTAAAATGGCGTCTTCAATTCGTCCGTCTTCCACTAATGGATGCTTTCTTCTGGTTTCTTTAAATCTTTTAATCAATATGTCGTTGCTAGACTCCAGAAAAATGATATCCATGGTTATTCCTTGGCTGTTTAACTGAGCCAGTTCACTAAAGAGAATCTCAAAATGCATGCCACTTCGAACGTCCACACCCAGCGCTATCTTTTTTAGTCCTGAATCCGGACTAAAACAAACATCTGCAAATTTACCAATTAAGGCAGGTGGCAGATTGTCGACACAAAAATACCCTGCGTCTTCTAAAAATTTTAAAGTGGTACTTTTTCCGGCGCCTGACATACCTGTCACTATTACAAACTCCATCTTAATGCCTCCCTTCATTTATGACTAAAATTCACCTATGATTCTTACTTCCGTTTCTAGGTCTACATCAAACTTAGTTTTGACTTCATATTGGATATAATCAATAAGTTCAAGCACTTCCTTACAAGTCGCTTGGCCTTCATTAACAACAAAACCACAGTGTTTTATCGAAACCCTCGCATCACCTATACGATAGCCTGATAAGCCTGCATCCATAATCAACTTCCCTGCATAATGGCCTTCCGGCCGTTTGAATGTACTGCCTGCACTTGGTAATTCAATGGGCTGCTTATCTTTTCTTCTTTGTCCCAGATCCTGCATAAGCATCTTGATTGTTTTTTTGTCCCCTTGCTCAAGTACTAAAGTTGCAGACAATACGATATCTTCATGAATCTGAAGGCTGCTATGTCGATAACCCAGTTCCAGTGCTTCTTTCGTCAGTATTCTGACTTCACCCTTTCTTGTTAATGTTTCTGCTTCTATAATAACATCTTTGATTTCCCCGCCATAGGCGCCTGCATTCATATATACGGCACCACCAAGGGTTCCTGGAATACCGGATGCAAACTCAAAGCCTCTAAGTCCGGCTTTATAAATATGCTTAGAAAGACTTGATAGCAGAATGCCTCCTTGAGCATAGACACGATTGCCGTCTATTCTGTATTCACTCATATTCTTGCAAATCTGTATAATCACCCCACGGTAGCCTCGGTCACTCACTAAGAGATTGCTTCCGTTACCCATTATATAATATGGTATATCTAGTTCTATACATAATCCGATGATATCCTCAATATGTTTTATAGTTTTTGGCACAAAAAACAAATCTGCCGGACCACCAATCTTAAAAGATGTATGAAGACACATAGGCTCATTATAGAAAAAACCTGCACCTTCAAACTTTTTTTTATCCATACGTTCCTGCAACTTAATCATCAAACACCTCAATCGTTTCTATGTTACTGCTTTAGTCAAAATTAATTATATCATGACCCTTCAAGTTAAGAAAGAAGAACAAACCACCTTTCCAATAGCTTCTGCTAAAGAAAAGGCGGTTTAAAGGTTCGTCTATAAAACTTTCACACTTTTTGCTTATTTTAAGCCATCCTCGTTGATTTCTACCGGATAGATTTCTTTTAAGGCTTCAATCTCAGATCTGTATATTTCAGTTTGTTTTCTACCAATAAGTTCTTGTCTCACTTGATTTTCAACTTCTTCAAAGGCTTTAACAGAGGCTTCCGTTCGCTCTTCAACCAATAGCAAATGGTAACCGAACTGTGTTTTAACCGGATCTCCAACAAGACCAATTTTTTGTGTAAAGGCTGCTTCTTCAAATTCAGGAACCATACGTCCTCTTTCAAAAGTACCAAGGTCGCCTCCACGTTCTTTTGATGGACAAGTCGAGTATTTTTTTGCCGCTTCTTCAAAATCCATACCACTGTCAATTTCGTTCTTAACTTCCATAATGTCAGCTTCGTCTGTCATCAGAATATGCTTGGCTTTGGCTTTAGGCCCTTCTGCAAAATTATTCTTATGTGCTTCATAATATGCTTCAACCTCAGATGGCTCTATTGTGATCGCATCCAAGCTTTTTTGTACTGCGTATCTTTGAAGCATCGCACGTTTGGTCTCTTCCATAATCTCAAGAAATTTATCCTCTTGATCAAAGCTCTTTTCAACCGCTCTTTTATAGAATAATTCTCCTGCTACCATTTCATCCAACAATACTTTTCGGCCTTCAAAGCTAGAAAAATTCTGAGCATCCTGTTGTGGCAGATTTCTCATGATTGCAATCATATCGTCTTTTGTCAATTCTTTGTCGCCGACTTTAGCTAATACTATTTTTTCCATTCTATAATCTCCAATTCTATTGTCTTAGTAGTGACATCTAATGGTCAAAGCCTCCATACTTATATTTGACAGCTTAACCACTCATTACTTATCATACAGGATTAAGCTTCTTATTTCAAGGACTAATCTCTATGATTGAGCTATAAGAATCCTTGATGTATAATAGTCTAAGACTCAAATTCAACTAAGGAGGAATTACAATGCAATGTCAATCTAGCCCCTTCGGCCTCACAAAAGACGGCCAAAAAACCACCCTATATACCCTATCCAATGAAAAAGGTCATAATGTCAAAATTCTAAACTATGGAGGCATCATCAAGGAAATCAATGTACCGGATGCTAGCGGTCAGATTAACAATGTGGTATTGGGATTTGATTCAATAGAAGCTTATGAAGATTATTCACCCCATTTTGGTTGTATCACAGGTAGAGTTGCAGGGCGCATCAGTCAAGCGTCTTTTAATCTCAATGATACCAACTATACACTGGAAAAAAACAACGGCACGCATTGTCTTCATGGTGGTAATCTTGGACTGGATAAACAAATATGGTCTGTCACCGAAATCGTATCAGCTACACAAGTCGAGTTAGTATTAAGCCACCTTAGTTATGATATGGCTCAGGGTTTTCCTGGAAACTTGGATGTGGTGGTGACTTATATTTTTGATGAAGAAAGCAATCTAACTATAAAATATAAGGCAACAACCGATAAAGATACCATCCTAACCTTAACCAATCACAGCTACTTCAATCTATCCGGCAATCCCTCCACCACTATATTAGACCATCTACTTGTCCTGCCGTCAAAAAAATATGTAGCTGTTAATTCTGAAATCATACCCATCGGTGTCTTACCCACAGACTCTGGCCCTTTTGACTTCACACAGGCAACAGCAATTGGTTTAAACATCTCCGAGAATGATATTCAACTAAAAAACGCCGGCGGTTATGACCATGCCTTTATCCTGGATCCGGATGCCCATCAGTCTATTGTCTTAAAAGATCCAAAGACCGGACGTATACTTGAGATAAACACCACGGAAGCTTGTGTTGTCTGCTACACCGGTAACTTCCTGACTTCTGACCTGCCAATACAAGGCAGCCAATCCACTCTTAAATATGGTGCCGTATGCCTTGAGACCCAATACTACCCTGACGCGATCAACCAAGATTTCTTCCCCACCAAAATCCTAAGAGCCAATGAAATCTATCGTCAAAAAACCATCTATAGTTTCAAAGCCTAAGTAATATCTGATATTAAAAGCAGCAAGCATCATTTTCCGGTATTTCCTTCTAACAATCCGGTTCATGATAACTTGCTGTTTTTTTATGATATCATTAATCTTGAAGGGTTTTCATGGTACCTCTTTAATTTATAATCTAATATCATCAAAACTCAATGGACCCTTCATAATCTTTTTACGTATAGCCAAACGACCTTGATCATCCGGCAAGATACTCCAGTGAATTAAGTAGAATTTTCGTCCTATCAACTCTATACCGGTAATGCCTCTTGGATGAACACAGCACCCTGAATTCAAGTATGTAGCTTCTGACCGATCCGGCAACTTGGGACGATGGGTGTGACCACAAAGAATGCCGATATGATTATGCCTAATCCATTTAGAAAAAGACTTTTCTATTTTATGTCTTTTTACTCTATTTTTAGAAGGACTTGATGGGTTTCTAAGACCAACCATGTGCATATAACGCCAAAAAATTCTCATCAAGAACAAAGAAATAACCCAACCTTGATCGTTCATAAAATCACCTTGATGACCATGAACCACTAAAACTTCCTTATCTGAATGCTGATCTTTAAGCAGCAGGCTTTCTTTAATCTTTATACCTGGAAATAAGGGTGTCTTAACATCTAAATATTCGTCATAAAAATGAGTCAGCTCATGCTTAGACCTATGTTCATTTCTAAATGCCATATTATGGTTACCAAAAAGATAATACAGGCGTTTTTCGTCATAGTACTTTTTCAACAAACAAAAAACGTCACTATGGGCCCTTCTAATATGAGAGAATTTGCTATACTCCCACAACTCATCTCCATCGCCAACCTCAATATAAGTATATTCATTCTTAAAGTAATACTCAAGGGCATGGTAATAGACATTTTGATTATGGGCAAATTCATCTGACATACTGTTATCACCACGGTGTACGTCACTGAAAAATATAATTCTAGTATCATCATCCACTTCAATCGTATCTTGGTTGCGAATGGCCTTAAAATAACATTCTGTTAACCTTTTATGTCCAAACAAGTCATCACCTTCCTTACATTCCTATTATAGCATATAAGCATTCTTAAGTAATAGAAAAAAAGTGAAAAGGCCTTATACCTAATTGATATAAAACCTTCGACTCGTTCATCTTTAATTTTTCTTTTTAATAATAAAAACGCCAATGGTGATAATAGCAATTGCAATAATCATACCAGAATCAAACCAGACAAACAACTTACTCATTAAAATCAGAGCACCAATACCAATCAATAGGATGCCAAGGACCCTTCTAGTATCCTTACTATCAAGATCAATGGTTGTATGCATATCCACCTCTACATCTTCACCATCATCCACCTCAACATAATCCAGGGGTCGCTCAGGTATGATGATCGCACCAATAATATAACCAAAAAAAGTAATCCCAAAACTTGGAAAAGCGAGCAAAACAACAATCAAACGTACAATGGTCACATCAATCTTAAAATATTCGGCAATACCTCCACAGACACCTGCCAAAACCTTGTCTTTATTCGAACGGTATAATCTCTTATTCATAGCGCACCTCAACTTTCATTTCATCACTTAAACATCTAGTGAATTCATTATAGTACGCCAAGTCTAAAATCTCATGGTAAAAACATTAAAAGTCGATTAAAAAGAAATAACTACTCCACCGTAACACTCTTCGCCAAGTTCCTTGGTTTGTCAATATCATGACCCAAATCTCTTGCAATATAATAGGCAAATAATTGCTGAGGTATGTTTTCAAGCAATGGTACTAAAGACCAGTGGGTTCTAGGTATATAGATGACATCTTCTGCCACTTGCTCAATCTCAAGGTTACCTTCCATTGCAATAGCCATGATACTAGCACCTCTTGCTTTGACTTCCTTGATGTTACTAACCGTCTTGTCAAAGAGACTTTCTTGACCAACCAACCCCATAAGTAAGGATCCTTTTTCAATTAGGGCTATTGGACCATGCTTAAGCTCGCCTGCAGGATAGGGTTCTGCGTGTAAGTAAGCAATTTCCTTAATCTTAAGAGCACCCTCCATGGCAACCGCATAATCCAATCCTCTACCAATATAAAATACATTCTTCATATTCAAATGTTTCTTAGCCATATCTTCAATTAAAACGGCATTTTCTAAAATGTGTTCAACTTGAGATGGCAATTGATACAATGCCGTTCTAAGTTCTCTAAAGTCCTCTAATTTTAATTTACCAAGAGCTAAAGATATCTTCATACTAATTAAGTACATGGCACATAACTGAGCTGAATAGGCCTTAGTAGATGCCACTGCAATCTCAGGTCCCGCCCATGTATATAATACATCGTCGGCTTCTCTTGAGATGCTAGAACCTACGGCATTAACAATACCCAAAACATGAGCACCAGCTTTTTTAGCCATTCTAAGTGCAGCTAATGTATCCGCTGTTTCTCCTGATTGAGATACTACAATCATTAAGGTATTCTCGTCTAAAATTGGATCCTTATATCTAAACTCCGACGCCACTTCCGCTACAACAGGAATACGGGCATACTTTTCAATCAATTCTTTTCCTATTAAGCCAGAATAATAGGCTGTTCCACAAGCAATTACATAGATTCTTGTGACTTTCTCCAGAACCTCTTTTTCAAGATTGATGCCATCTAAATAAACATCCTCCTGATCCATAGGGAGTCTTGGTGTTAATGTGTCACGAATCACTTTTGGTTGCTCAAATATTTCTTTCAGCATAAAGTGTTCATAACCTGCTTTTTCAGCTGCTTCAATATCCCATGTCACATTAAATATCTCTCTCTTGATATGTTTTTGGTCCATATCCATGATGACGATATCTTCTTTGGTAACCACTGCTATTTCATAATCCTCAATAAAATATACTTTTCTTGTATGTCGTAAAATAGCCGGTACATCAGAAGCAATGAAGTTCTCACCATCACCAATGCCAAGAACCAATGGACTGTCTTTTCTTGTTGCAATGATCTTATCCGGCTCTGCTTCTGCCACAACTGCAAGGGCAAAAGAGCCTTCGATTCGATGAAGTGCCGCTATTACTGCTTCTAAAATATTGTCACTCTTTTTGTAGTATGAATCAATAAGTTGTACCGCAATCTCCGTATCTGTTTCAGAAATAAAACGGTAGCCTTTTTCAATAAGTTCCTCCTTAAGAGAAATATAGTTTTCAATAATGCCGTTATGAACCAACGCAATAGTACCACTTTCATTCATGTGAGGATGGGCGTTATGATCTGAAGGCTCACCATGGGTTGCCCATCTTGTATGGCCAATCCCGACAACACCTTCTAAATCTTTGATTTTTAATTTATCTTCTAGATTACTAAGTCTGCCCTTTGACTTGACCATATTCAATTTGTGGTCAAAAATAGCAACCCCTGATGAATCATAACCTCTATATTCAAGGGTTCTTAACCCCTCTATTAAAATAGGGGATGCTTCCTGATTACCAATATATCCTACTATACCACACATATTATGCCTCCTATTTTAAGCGTAACTCAATTAAGTCCGCCAGTTGTCGAGCCTCTTTTTCAAGGATCATTTTATCTTTACCTTCAATCATAACTCTAACCAATGGTTCTGTCCCTGATGGGCGTATCAACACACGGCCATCGCCTTTAAACTTATCTTCAACCAATGCTATGGCCGCTTGAATTTCTTCATTTTCTTTGTATGCATATTTATTAACATTACTGACTTTTGCATTAATGAGGACCTGAGGTAACACTTCCATACATGAAGCCAACTCTGATAAAGTCTTTCCCGTTTCCTTGACAACTTCTAATAGATGAAGGGCTGTTAATAAGCCATCTCCTGTCGTATTTTCATCTAGAAATATAATATGCCCTGATTGTTCTCCACCTAGATTGTAATCATTATTAATCATTTCTTCAAGAACATAACGGTCACCAACGGCCGTTTGTTTAATAGCTAGGCCATGGTTCTTACCCATGATGAAAAAACCCAGATTACTCATGACCGTAGCAACCACTGTCGACTTTCTCAGGGTGCCTTTTTCTTTCATGTATAGGCCACATATAGCCATAATTTGGTCCCCATCAACAACATTGCCTTTTTCATCTACAGCCAAGCATCGGTCTGCATCTCCATCAAAGGCTAGCCCAACGTCTGCTTGTACCTGTTTTACATAAGACTGTAAATCATCCATATGTGTAGAACCACACTGTTTATTAATGTTTGTTCCATCAGGCTCGTTATGTATGATGATGACTTCTGCTCCCATCTGTCTTAGAGCTTCTGGGGCCGATACATAAGATGCACCGTTGGCACAATCAATAACTATACGCAATCCCTCAAGGCTTGTCTTGATTTGCCTTTTAGTAAATCTTATATAGTCATAAATACATTCATTTCGCTGGATATGGCGGCCAATGTCTACACCAAGGGGTAACTCAATATCTCTATTCCCGTTTCTAACCAAAGCTTCTATTTCCTCTTCTATGCTATCAGAAAGCTTATAGCCATCTCTATTAAAGAATTTTATACCATTATATTCTACCGGATTATGAGATGCGGATATGACAACACCTGCATCTGCGCCATATTCTCTAGTTAAATAGGAAACAGCCGGCGTCGGCATGACCCCCATAGACATAGCATCTGCGCCTACAGAACATATACCTGCAATCATAGCAGAAGAAAGCATCTCTCCTGATAATCTCGTATCCCTTCCAATGAGAATTGTCGGTTTATGTTTATTTTCCTTTGTAAGTACGTAAGCACCGGCTTGACCGAGTAAATACGCAAGTTCAACTGTCAATTCTTTGTTTGCAATACCTCTGACACCATCTGTTCCAAATAAATTCCCCATATTATAATCTCCTTCTTTTTTAAATCTTTATCATTATACCATTCACCAATTGGCATCTCAATTGATTCCTAAGATTAAAAGTTAAAATATGGCAAGTGGTATAGACCACTTGCCATATTGGTATACTCATTATATCTAATTATCTGTTGACACTTCTTCTTGATCGATAGAACTGATTTCTATTCTAACCGTCGGTGTGCCAGAGATCCATTCAAAGTTACTAGGTACTACAAACTCAACCTCTACATTATGAATACCCGGTCCAAGATCTTTTAGAAAGGCTCTTGGCTGTAATGTTTTTACCTCAAGAACAGATAATTCCTTTTCTATACCTCTAAGTCTTACATTCAGTGGTGTTGTATCCAAATACCTATAAGTTAGATCTTCATCTAATTGACGTATTGTCACTTCTTCAAGGTCAATGGTGTAATCTTGATTCACCAAAGGTTCGACCTCTATGATGAGTTCTGTTAAAGCATCCGAATTATAAACATTAATGCCTGCCGGTAAGTATTGGTTTAGATTAATACTGTATGATTCCGTCTCCTGATTAAATGTACTTAAATCAATATTAGGAACCACAAGTTCTGTGAAGTTTTCGAGTACATCCGGTTCACCACGAACGATGATTTCCTTCATTTCCAACTCCATGGTAACCAGCCTATACGCTTCGTTCAGACTACCTACCGTCTGAAATACAACTGGCACTGTCTTGATTTTTTGTATTGGTACTTTGACTTGTATCTGATTATTACTCATTTGCAAACCAAGTATTTCTTTTCCTGTGGAATCCAGTATTTGAGGTGTAACATAAACTGTAACATCATCGTAAGCGTTATCGATTCGAATCGGTACTCTAACCTCCGACACTCTGGAAAGTTGAGACTGAGGACCGGTTATCTCAATCTGATTTGGAATGATTACCGGATTGAGTCTAATATAATCACTATCAAGTTCGCCTATATACGACACTTGTACGTCTTTTAATGACTTGATAATCGGCTCTAAACTAATCTGCATATTATTTGGTTTTTTTTCCAGAATATCTATCTGATCATTAACCTCAATAATAATATCAACGGTATTGGTAATAGATACCTTACCAAGATCTGCATAAGCTTTTATGTCTGAATAAGTCAAACGATCAATGAGTGATCTCTTTCCCCCTAGGGTTACGCTGATGTTTTCGCCTTCCTTATATTCAATGGCCTGATCTTGTGCTGTAATGGCCAACTCGTTTCTCTTCTCCACAACCACGTTATTGAAGGTCTTTTTGATATATGGGTCATCATAATTGACAACCACCAACCATAATACGAAGGCTATTAATAAGGCTGCAACTTTCCACAACCAATTATTCTTGATTTTTTCGATCATTTTGACGCCTTCCTTTCCATAGCTTAAGTGGCCAAAAACCAACTTTCTTGGAGTTGTCTCCGCCAAGCTTATTCATCAAATATTCCTTATTCACATTGCGTATAATGTTACCGCCTGTAGCAAGAGAAATAAAACCTGTTTCCTCTGATACAACAACCACCATGCAATCAGCCACTTCACTGATACCGACAGCTGCTCTATGTCTCGTTCCAAGTTCCTTACTTAAACTCATATTGTCTGACAGGGGCAAATAACAAGTAGCTGCTACGATTCGATCATCTCGTACAATCATAGCACCATCATGAAGCGGCGTATTATGCTCAAATATATTAATAATTAATTGTGAAGTGACTACTGCATCTATGATAATGCCGGTTGGCTCATAGTCATATAATTTCACTTCTTTTTCAACAACAATTAAGGCACCTGTTTTTGTTTTACTCATCTCTTCAACAGCGACAACAATCTCTTCAACACTCTCGTGGTTCATATGTAAACTTCTGTCATGATCTTCTGATAAGATTAAGTCTGTGATGAAATTCCTACGTCCTAAAGATTCTAAAGCACGGCGAAGTTCCGGTTGAAATATTATTAGAAATGCAATAATACCAACATTTATGGTATTCGAAAGAATCCAAATGATGGTATTTAACTCAAAAATGATAGCAATGGTCGCAATAACCAGTATTACGAAAACGCCTTTGAACAATACCCATGCTCTTGTACCTCTGACCCATTTGATCAGTTGGTAGTTTACAAAAGCGATCATTATGATTTCAATGATATCTTTAATTTGTATGGTTGGTATTTGATTTGTAATGTTGCCAAACCAACTGAAAAAGTTGTTAAATGCGTTCACACGAGCACCTCGTTTGCTATTTATTCTATGGTTTTGATTTCTCTTTTACTTTTTGATAATTTGATTTTGGGAATGGCTTTTACATAATAGTAAAAATCTTCATCTTCAAATTGCTGACGTTCTGTTTTTTGATAATCTAAAGTGAATCTAAAAAACTGCATAATACATACAATGAAGACTGCAAAAAATGAACCAATCAATACACCTAAGATTTGAACGCCTGCATTTAAAACCAGGTTACCCATAATAAAACCAAAAATATTAACAAGCCCACCGACGCCAACGGCTATATACTGAGCAAAGTCCAACTCAAGTCGACCCACATAGTAAGTTGTTACAATTACGGCAAGAAATACTACAATCGTAAGTAACATAGCTCTATTACCCATCAATATATTCATTGTGTATTTATACATTTCTATGATTGTGGTGGGCATATCGTAAAGATCAACGGATGTCATTTGAAGGATACCGGGCAAGTGCATACCAAGGTAATAGACAACAACACCTACACCAATGGGTACAATGGCAACAGGACCAAGAAAAAGACCGGCAAACAATGGTAAAACATAGGCTAATTTCATATGAATTAAGAAAGGTAATAATATAACCAAATACGCTTGCTTTGGAAACAAGCGTATAAACATTAAGTAGATAATTACTGTTACGCCAAAAACAATAAATGTTGCTTCAATAGATATGAAAAATATTCTTGCCCATAATGTCACCATAATCAATAGAACAAACCACGTTCCGGGCACAAAGGCAACAATTGCAGCCATCGCCACTTTGATATAAAACTTATCCAAAAGGACGAATTTATTCTCCAAGTCGAATCCGGATAAGTATCTCCCAAGAAGAGATAGAACCACCAAAGCCATAATAAACTTTGCAAGTGGTACGATGATGCGTTCAAACTTTCTATAATTCTGCATGATTATTTCTTTAATCTCAAGCAACATGGTCATAACGTTTCCTCCTCCAATGCTTACATCTTTCTCAATTCTTTGAGCATTCTCTGATAATCGTCGATTCTTTCTTTACTCTCACGGTAGCGCTTTTTGTATATGATTGTTGCAACTATTCCATAAATCACCATAAAAACAGCCCAGATGGTTAGATAACGCATACCGAGTGCAACAAAATCATATTCAATGAAACGTTGCATATCCTCAAAGAATTTCATTCCAATATCTGCTAAAAAAAATAAGAATAAGGAAAATGAAACACCTAGTAATATCAAAAAAGTCTTGTAAGCTATATAATCACCTTTGAAGTATTCCATAATATTCAGGTCTTCTTTGCCTTCTTTTTTTTCAAATGTGGCCAGTTTCATCATAAGTTTGACTTTTTCTTGGTCTACCATATGTCACCTCTTTATTCTATTCATTTTGCTCTATTGGTAGTAATCCAGCCGGATTATATTTGACGCCTGCATGCCATAGAATCCATTCTTCTAAGCCAGCATCATAAGTGGCTTGGATTTGCTCCCTTATAGCTTCTGCATCATAGGTTTTGTAATTACCTCTTCCAAGGTAGCTGGCCGTAAAAGCTTGTAACCATGGTCTAACTATGGCTTTATGTTCCCCTTCCGGTATCGCAGATAGTTTATCAGCTGAATCCATCATAGATCCATAAATAATACGATATGGATATAAGTCTGAATGCTCACCTTTAGGTGTATTGTAAAAACCAAAACCATAATGGGATGGGTAGATCATTGGACATATTACATCCACAATTTTTGACATTTCAATATAATCTTGACCAATGGTAGCTGCATCTTTTGAACTTGTTATAACCGTTCCAAAAACGTCTGCTGAAACTTTAACACCATATGGCTTAAGCTCTTCCATTGCATACTCTAAAAATTCCAATATTACCTCTTCCCTAGTTTGCAGTTCATCTTTCCCTTGGAAATCAGCTTCTGCCAATGTGCTTGTCGCCTCAAATCGTATGTAGTCAAACTGAATTTCTTTAAAACCGATTTTGGCTGCTTCCTTAGATACATCCACGATGTATTTCCATGTGTCTTTATTATAAGGATCTAACCAAGGTGTATTCTTATATTTCCATAAAGATCCGTCTTTTCTTTTTATTGCATATTCAGGTTTTCTTTCTGCCACAAAAGGATCTTTAAAAGCAACAATCCTAGCAATTGGATATATATCGTGGCTATATAAACGTTCCATCAAAGCTTCTATATCTCTAATCGCTTTGATATCTGCACCTACTTCTTTAACTGATTCTAAATTCATGTCATACGTAATGTGTCCTGAATCATTTTTAACATCAATGACAAAGGCATTGATTTCTGTAGTGTCTGCCAAATGAATCAAATCATCCATCCATGTCGAAATACCTGCAGCATGGCCGCTAACATAAATACCCTTGACCGCCCTTGTTTCATGGCTTTTGGTGATATCTGTTGACATAACCGACTCATAACTGTCAAAATCATAGACAACATCTGATAGAACCGGCAGGGCTTCGTATTTTTTAAGGTTTTCACTGGATGTTAGCGGTATGTTATTATTTGTTACCTCAACTTCATCAACAGATTTGCCGCAACCTTGTAACAGAAGCATGAACAGCGTAAAAAACAGAATCATTTGGATTCTATTTTTCAGTAGTAATTTATGATTATTACCTTTTTCTCTTAGAGCATCCATAGTATTCTCCCATCTCATGACTTACGTACAACATTATAACATATTAAAAATGGCATTTCGACCATTTTTTATTAACAATAGATTAAATATGGTCTCACTATGATGATCTCAAGCATTAGCTATGTCTACTATGAATTGAGGACTTCCCTTAGTTAGAGAAATCCTCACAGATTATAACTATTTGTTTTTCATCGTTGGAAATAATAAGACATCTCTTATAGAATAAGAATCCGTAAGCAACATAATTAAACGATCAATGCCAATGCCAAGCCCACCTGTTGGCGGCATACCATATTCAAGAGCTGTTAGGAAGTCCTCATCAATTTTGTTGGCTTCCTCATCACCAGCTTCTCTAAGAGATTCCTGGTATTCAAATCGGCCTCTTTGATCAATTGGGTCATTTAATTCTGAAAATGCATTAGCAAATTCTCTTTTTGTTATAAAAAGTTCAAATCTTTCTGTATAAGCAGGATTTGACGGTTTACGTTTTGCCAAAGGTGAAATCTCTACAGGATGATCCATAATAAAAGTCGGTTGAATTAAGTTCTCTTCTACGAACGCTTCAAAGAAGGCGTTTAGTATCTCACCCTTTTTAAAATGCTTTTCGATGTGAACATTTTTTTCTTTTGCTAATTTTTTTGCCGCTTCATCGCTTGCAACTTCTTCAAAATCAATACCTGTATATTTTTTGACAGCATCTAACATGGTCAATTTCTCAAATGGTTTTTCAAGGTCAATTTCAATTCCGTCATAGACCACTTTTGCTGTGCCAAGTACTTTTTGAGTTACTGTACGAATCAGGTTTTCGGTAAGTTCCATCATACCGTAATAGTCTGTATATGCTTGATAGAGCTCTAGCAATGTAAATTCCGGATTATGTCGAACCGACAAACCTTCATTTCTAAATACACGTCCCATTTCATAAACGCGTTCAAAACCACCTACAATCAAACGCTTTAGATGTAATTCCAATGATATACGGATATGTATGTCCATATCTAAGGCATTGTGATGGGTATTGAAGGGTCTAGCCGCTGCACCTCCCGGAATGGTATGAAGCACAGGTGTTTCTACTTCAAGAAAGTTCATATCATCTAAAAAATAGCGAATTTCCTTAATAATACTTGATCGTTTGAAGAAAGTTTCTTTGACTTCCGGGTTGACAATCAAATCAATATATCTTTGACGATATCTGGTATCTGTATCCTTTAGGCCATGGAATTTTTCAGGTAAAACTTGCAAGCTTTTTGAAAGCAAAAGTACCTCACTGGCTTTAATGGATATTTCTCCTTTTTGAGTCTTAAAAACCACGCCCTCAATACCGACGATGTCCCCGATATCATAGGTTTTGAAAGCTTCATAAGCCGCATCACCGATACCATCTTTACGCACATATACTTGTACTTGACCTTCACGGTCTTGAATGTGACAAAAAGAGGCCTTGCCCATGAGGCGTTTGGTCATAATTCTTCCTGCCACACTAATTGATTGACCTTCCAAAACTTCAAAATCATCAGTAACATTTATACTATGATGGGTTACTTCATATTTGGTGATTTGAAAAGGGTCATTACCGGCCGCTTGCAAATCACTCAGTTTCCCTCTTCTGATTTTTAATAATTCATTTAAATCTTCTACTGGTGCGATTAGGTTATTTTCCATGATCGACACTCCTTTTCAACAATCAACACGCTCTATCTATGAATCTCAAGAACTTTGAACTTCAACAAACCAGCTGGTGTTTCCACCTCAGCTATTTCTCCTACTTTTAGGCCCATCAATGCTTCTCCGACCGGAGATTCATTGGATATTTTCCCATGCAAAGGATCTGCTTCTGTAGAACCGACTAAAGCATAATCTATTTCTTCATCATACTCCATGTCAAAGAGTCTAACTTTACAACCGACCCCAATAAAGCTTAAATCGACTTCATCCTCGTCTATAACTTCAACATTTTTTAGTAATTTCTCTATTTGTACAATACGTGTTTCCACTTCTGCTTGTTCTTCTTTGGCAGCATCGTACTCCGCGTTCTCTGATAAATCCCCTTGAGCTCTTGCTTCCTTAATCTTTTGCGCTATAACTTTACGTCTGTTAACTTTTAGCTCCTGTACTTCTGCTTCAAGTTCTTGTAAACCATGATAAGTCAATATTATTTTCTTTTCAGGCATTTTATGACACCCCTTCTATTTGATTATTCTAAGTTAGTAATCGGCCAAAAAAATGTTCTACATAAGCCTTAATGTACAGGTTTATCTAGATCACACGTGAATTTTATATTAAGCCATCATACAATATATCCAAAAATTATAACTTAATATATCCTAGTTGTCAATTAACATCTTGACACTTTAACCATCATTGCAACAGAATCTCATGAATCATTTTGTCAAATTCATGAATATCCACAATTTGATTCATAACTTGTCGAAGTCTTGCACCATGCTTAAGACCTTTTGTGTACCATGCCACATGTTTACGCATCTCTCTAAGGGCAATATATGAACCTTTATCTTCTACCATAGCCTCTTTGTGACGCAAAATCATTTCTACGATCATTTCAGTATCCGGGCGATTCGGTATCAGACCCGTTTTAAGATAATGATTGATTTCATAGAAAATCCAAGGATTGCCTTGAGCACCTCTTGCTACCATTACCCCATCACAACCGGTTTCTTCCAACATACGTTTCGCATCTTTTGCATTAAATACATCTCCGTTTCCAATTACCGGTATGTCTACCGCTTCTTTTACGGCTCTGATAATATCCCAATCTGCATGACCGCTATAATATTGTTCTCTTGTTCTTCCATGAACTGTAATGGCAGCCGCACCGCTTGCTTCTGCGGTTTTTGCCACTAAGACAGCGTTCACATGATTAGCGTCAAAGCCTTTCCTGATTTTTACCGTCACTGGCTTAGACAATCGTTTAACCATTGCTTCCACAATGTCGCCAATCAACTTAGGGTTCTTCATCAATGCAGATCCTTCACCATTATTAACAACTTTGGGCACCGGACAGCCTAGATTAATATCAAAAAGAGCAATTCCCGCATGGTCTATTTTTTGAGCGCTCTCTGCCATGATTCCCGGCTCTTTACCAAAAATCTGAATACCTAATGTCTCTGTACCTTCACTTGTCACCAACATATCTTTAGTTTTTTGGTTATCATAAGCGATGGCTTTAGCACTAATCATCTCTGTATAAACAAGACCTGCACCTTGTTCATAGCATAGAACTCTAAAAGGTCGATCAGAAACACCTGCTAAAGGTGCCAAAAATATATTGTTCTTCACATTAAGTTGATTTATCTTCATTTTATTTGCCTCTATTACGGTCATATATGTATTTTAGACCTTTGAAGGTCAAAATACTGTCATAAACGTCTATAACATCCGTCTCGCCTTGCATGACCCTAGCTAGACCCCCTGTAGCGACCACCTTCATGTCTGGTTGCTTTAATTCTTCTTTCATTTTTTTGACGATGTATTCCACTTGACCGATATAGCCATAAACTAAACCGGCTTGCATACTGTCAATTGTGTTCCTAGCTAATATGGAACTTGGCTTTTTGATTTCAATTTCCGGTAATTTTGCTGCCTTTTGCCATAAAGCATTGGCCGTAATCTTAATCCCCGGTGAAGTGACGGCCACTTCAAATACACCTTTTTCAGAAACAAAATCATAAGTGGTGGCCGTTCCAAAGTCAATGACAAGTAGTGGCCCACCGTATTCATAAAAGCCACCTGCAGCATCTACAATACGGTCTGCTCCCACTTCTCTTGGATCATCGGTATGGATAGATATGCCTGTCTTTATACCAGGCCCAACAATCATAGGTTCTAAGCGGATATATTTCCTTACACCATTGTTCAGTGAATACATAATATTAGGCACTACTGAGGATATAATGACGCCGTCAATATCCGTGACTTCAATCTTCTTTGAATTCAAAAGTGCAAGAAGAAAAAGACCATACTCATCTGAGGTTCTTGGCGTTTTCGTTGTCATTCTAAAAGTACCAATCCATTCAGCACCACTATGGACTCCTATTGTTATATTTGTATTACCTACATCCATGGCCAATAACATATGAAACCCTCCTTATTTATCCTTTTATTCACTGCTCTCATAATGTCAATATGTCATTTCTCTATAATCACAATCAAGAGCTTATCATATGAGTAAGCTCTTGATTTATATATGCATCTTATTATTAGCATTGCATGGTTAACGCTCAAAGCTATATTGCTAGACTTTCTTATAAGATTTATGATTTATACTGCTTAAAATATACGGAACATATCGCTGTTACGATGACAACTGAAACAATAGCTTCCATCAAACCATTGGTCCCTGCAACACCAAGGGCCCACAGGTAAGCTTTGGTCGATAACCCTGCTTCAAGAAGCATCGCTTCAATCCTACTTCCATAAATCAAACTAAGGGCAGCAAGCACCAGTACTGTATTGGTTAAGCTCCCTACAAATGCACCTATACCAATGGCTATGGGTGCTAGTTTTGACTTGAAAAGCTTTATCGCTAATGCATAAGCATAATATGCTGTTACACCAATCAGCATTCTTGGTAACACAGAAATAATGGGGTTAATAAATAACAATGAGAAAGGTGATGCTGGTCGAATTAAAGCATGAAAAAAAGATACTAATCCGAAAGCTAGTCCCATAATCAAACCTGCAACTGGTCCTAAAATGATCCCTGTAATGATTGTTGGAATATGTGTAATGGTTGCTTCAACCGTTCCCATTGGAATCGCACCTAAAGGGGTAAAATCCAGTATCATCGTGATGGCAAGCATTAAGCCCAAAATTACCAGTTTTCTCGTGTCTTTTAGTGTTTTATTCAAAAAATCGCCTCCTGTTCTCGTTCCTCTAAGGGATACAAGACATCATCCATAGATGATTCGCATTAATTGTTTCATGTCTATTATAGCAGTATAATTCTCAAATGCAATCATGAATTTTATGCTTATTCAAGAGATTCTCCTAAATAAAAGACTTTATAAAACAATTGAAGGCCTTCAAGAAGGTCTTGATGGACTACCATCATCTTCTTAATCTTCAAATGTGCGCCTATTTCATCGTATAGAATATCTTCTTCATCACATTCTGTTCTAAAATATAGCAGACCATCCTCATCATATACCAAAGACAACAAACCGCCAATCTCCATTGTAAATGATACCAACATGATTTGAATGCTCGTCTTGATATCATCCGGTATTGTATCAAACTCCTTGTTAAAATAGTACTTTCTGTCATAACTGCTTGCAGCCGCTAATACAATCTCTTCCATATTCTTAACCTCTACACATAACCGTTTATGCCCCTAATAGAAACGTCGCCGGCATATATGATTTCTGTGTCACCTTCCTTATTTCTAACCATCAAACCACCTTGACTTGTGACTTTGATGCCCGTTGCTTCTTTGGTTTTTCCATGCTCAATGATTCTAAGTTCTTGGTCCACATTAATACACATATTGTTGTATCTATCTATCATAAAACTCAAATCCATAATTTTCAAGAATTTTTCATATAATGACTCAAAATGGTTTAAAAAACCACATAGAATTTCCACCCTATTAACGTTTCTTCCAAGTTCAATCTTCAAAGAGGTAGCTATATGGTTTAAAGATGTATCAAATATTGTTTGATTCACATTAATACCAACACCTACAACTACATGATGAATGTAATCCGCTTCAGTACTCATCTCCGTTAGAACTCCACAAACTTTTTTTCCTGAAATTACAAGATCATTCGGCCACTTAATACCTACTCCCAGTCCGGTTTTATCTTCTATGGCCATAGCAACAGACAGTCCAGCGATTAAAGTCAACATAGACGCTCTCATGGGTGGTATGTCCGGCACCAAAACCAAAGATGCCCAAATACCCTCATCTTTAACAGATGCCCAATACTTACCTCGTCTGCCTTTTCCTGCCGTCTGTTCTTTGGCTATGATTAAGCCTTCTTCCATCTTTTTGTTTACCTTCATGCGTTTAGCTTCGGAATTTGTCGAATCAACAGACTCATAAACCTTAATTGTGGCAAACCTTGATCCTTGATTTAAATGAAGTCGAATGGCTGATTCAACTAAATCAGCCGTTTCCATTATAAGACGATAACCTCGATTCGGTACAGCTTCAATCTCATAACCTTCGTCTTTTAATTTGTGGATAGCTTTCCAAATAGCGGTTCGAGAAACACCCAATGTTTCACTTAACCATTCACCCGATACGTATTCTTTTGTGGTCTTCAATGTTTGTAATATTTTATCTCTCATTTTCTACCTCAAATGTTATTACTTTTATAATACTTCCTATAAGTTAAAGTTGCAATAAAAAGAAGAGGCTGAATCAGCCTCCTTTTTTATCGCTTCGTTGGGTAAGTCTCAAAAGTTTCAAGAATCGATTGATATAGAGCCGCTCCTGATGTTTTCAGGAAGTTCTCATCCTTAAGTTTGGCCGCATCACCTACATTGGTTAAAAATCCGACCTCAACAAGAATTGCCGGCATGCTGGTATTCTTAAGAAGGTATAAATTCTCTCTTTGTTTGAGTCCTCTGTCCATCATGCCTGTATAAGCAACTATATTCTTTTGGAATATCTGAGCTAATTTTGGTGATGTTAGCTTATTCTGTGCACTTGATGGGAAATACAAGGTCTCTGTACCGTTATGACTTGCATTAAAAGCATTGTTATGGATACTTACAAAGAAATCCGCTCCCACTTCATTAGCAAGATCACATCTTTCCTGCAAAGATGGAAATGTATCCGTTAATCTTGTATAGTAGACTTTAATGTTGGTATCTGCATCTAAATGATTTTTGAGATACAAAAGCATCTTCAGATTAACATCTTTTTCAAGTAAGCCATTAGCTACTGCGCCTGGGTCACGTCCGCCATGACCTGCATCAATGACAACAATTTTGTCAAAAAGCTCTCTAGGTCTGTAGGCTTTAATCTCAATCCGGTCACCGACTTCTTCAATCCTGTATTCATATATTGTATTTGATTTGATGATGATTTGGGTCTGATCTTTACTGTTTTGGGAAATATCTATGGTTTCTATTAGGCCGTCATGGACTTTAACTGAGCCTTTTCCAAATACATTCCCATAATTACCTGCTAATGTAATATAGAAAGTTTTATTTCTGTAATCATTTTCATAGATAATACCATCCATATCTATGGCGACATCCACATGTTCTAAGGCAATTACAGGTTTGGTCTCATTTTTATACTCAATATTCTCATAAGTAGGTTCTCTAAACTGAATCATTGTTTCGTCACCGGTTGATTTTACCACTTCATAATCCGCTTGACCATCGGTTTCAACAACGATACGTGTTTTGGTTGCCTCAAACTGAGCGGTTCGTATTTTCTCTACATACTGACCAGATGCTTCACTTTCCTTGGTCCCAAGCAAAGATGTTGTATTGGCAAAATCAATGACCACACGATCCGGATTTGAAAGACGGAAAATGTTCACATCCGGTGCCGCTACACCTTTAACACTAATAAAATCACCTTGATTATTCTGTCCTAGTAGAATATCGTGAATATTATTTTCCGAAGTTGTTACAAGAATTTCTGTACGATTCTTATTAAATGCTACATCCAGTTTGATGGATTCATTTTTTAAATCGAACACGATACGTGTTGCATTAGGATTCGTACTGTATTGGCTGGACCTAATACTTGTCAATATAGGATTTGAGTCATATTTTTTCTCACTTGGTAAACCGGATACGGAACTTGATATATCAATGACAAGCTTTTTATCCCATAAGGTATATTTCACCTCCGATATAGCGGAGGTTGCCTTAATCACAAATCGATTCATAGAACCGGATGTATCATAAGAAATGTCTGAAATCCTGGTCTCAGGATGGTTTTCTGCTGTAAGGGCTATAGAGTCTTTATTTGATGAAATGGCTTCCATTTGTTCTTTGGTTGCTGACCAATGAACAGGTGTGTTTTTAAGTTCTGTCGGTAAGGTTTTGTTTGCACCTTCACCTGTGATGCCTTCCAACTTTTCACCGTCTATAATATTGGTTTCAGGTTCCGTTACTTCAGGCACTTCAGGTTCTTTTGGCATGTCTACAACCAAATCCGCGTTGGTTAACATGGCTGTATAACTGCTGTTATCCCAATCCACTTCAAAGCCCAAGACTTCTGAAACAAATCTAAGGGGAATCATGGTCTTTGGATGGTCTTTGTTAAGATCTCGCACCAGCTTAGCCGGTACATCCAACTCATGGGGTTTTCCATTGACATATGCCGTTTTATCATTAATGGCTAAGACAATAAATTGATCTCGGTAAGTGATGTATACTTCTTCCGTCTTGCCATTCCATTCCACCTTAGCGCCAATAGCATCTGATTCAAAAATCTCTCTTACGGGCACCAAAGTTCTGTTTCCTATGATTACTGCCGGCATATCACCGGTCTTGATTTCTTTCTCATTAATGACAACGGTGACCAGCCTGCTATCGTATTTATATACATTTTGGTCGTATTCAAGGTATAGTTCTTTGGTTTGATTGCCTGCAAAAACGGTGATTTGAAATAAATTTATAATAAGTGCAGTAAGCACCAAAAGACTTATGAATCGCTTCATCATATACTCTCCTTTGAGGTGGCATCCAGATTAAACGGTTTAGTGCCGACGCATGTTCAACAACCTAAATTATAACAAAGTTAATAGGATTAATAAAGTCTTCTGCCGTCATTTTAATCTAACCGTAATACTTGTTCAAAAAATATACACATCAAAATGCTAACTGATATGATCTAATACAATCCTTGCCAGATAGGGTTTTGTTGCCTTTGCCACATAGCCAATAAAGATACCGGCCACGACTGCCGACACTACAAGTATCGGAAAGTAGGTCATAGCAACATAGGCACTACCCGTTATAATGGATACAATTATAATTTGACCAATATTATGACAAATCGCACCAACCACACTGATGCCTACAATACTCACCTTGTCTTTTGGGATACTGGACATCAATAACATACCGGTTGCACTTAACAAGCCACCTGCCATACTATACCAAAGACTCATCATGCTACCAATAAATATGGATGCCAATATTACCCTTAAAACAACTAGAAAATACACGTCTTTGGGTCGGTATAAGTTAATAGCCAATAAGGTAACGACATTGGCCAAGCCTAATTTTATGCCAGGAACCGCAAAGCTTATAGGAATAAATCTTTCAAAATAACTAAGAACCAATGCAATGGCAATTAATAATCCTAGAATAATCATACGTCGCAGAGGTAATTTATTGTGAAATTGCATCAAACTCTACCTCACCTTCTCCTTGCACTAGAACATGAAAACGAAAAGGCAAACACACAATGTTCTGATTCGGCCTAAAAATATCACTGCTGCTTACACAGATTTGATCTGGGCAGGTTGCTTCAATAATACTCGCTTTATGATCATGGATTTCAAGTACATTCCTTCCATTCTCTGTTTCATAAGTAAATATGCCGTCTTCATCTAGGGGTAACACCTCTAACAATTCCCCATCTACATAGACTTCGACATTCAAATGATCTGTCTCTAAACTCTTTTGACCCACTGCCATAATCAAATAAACCAATAATGCAATTAACAGGCCACTCCCTATAATAATTAAGTCGTTTTTTTTCATTTTTTTCTTCCTTTACCTATTTGAACTCCTCCAAGTGGGGAAAGTTGAGTTTATAACATGACACCCATATAATGCACATGGGTGTCATGTTGTTGATACTAAAGCTTGATTCAGCCAATCAAGAATCTTTTCATAGGTCTCATTTCTATTTACTTCATTTAATATTTCATGTCGCATACCCGGCATCAATATAAGTTCATGGTCAATACCCAAGTTTCTATAGGTTTCACTGAGTTTTTTTATACCCTCACCCATCTTACCTGCTGAATCAGCTTCTCCCGAAATAAACAAGGTTTTGATTTTGGGAAAGCCACGCATAAGCATGGTATTATTGGCTTCTAGCGTACCTCTTGACAAGGTCTCGTAAAAACTGGGGGTGTAATTATATCCACATAGTGGATCTTCGCTATATGACGTAACGGTTTCAGGATTAGAGCAAATCCAATCAAAAGGTGTCTTAGGATTATTGACTGTCTTATTATGCACACCAACAGATAAATAATTGAGGAAATGATTGGGTTGATTCGGTTTTATATACTCAGAAAAACGGCTAAGTATAATACCTAGCTTTGCTAATAACTTGGAAGTTATGGGTGATCCCATAACTATGGCCCCAGAAAGCTGTGTTTGGTGGGATTGAAGGTAGCTTCTAAGAATAAGAGACCCCATACTGTGCCCTAGCATGAACATAGGTTGGTTAACATATAACTTGTTATACGCTCTTTGAACAATACCAACATCCTCAACAATGGCATCCCAAGAATCCGTTCTATCAAAAAATCCGGCTTCATGATGACCGATACTGTATCCATGTTGACGATGATCGTGAGCCCAAACAACAAAACCTTGTTTACAAAGATATTTTGCAAAATCGTCATACCTTAAACAATGTTCAGCCATACCGTGTAAAATATGTAAACAGCCTTTCATCTTGCCTTTAGGTGTCCATTTTCTTATTAATATCGGGCTCTCATTATACCCTTCCATAACAACTGTTTCATAATCCAATGCAACACCTCCTTATAAACTATTTTCCTTCTCAAGATAAGAGAGGACTCTATACCTAACATAGGTATTGAGTTCTTTATTCTCCAAAAAATGCATTTCGCTCTTCCTAATGAACCCTCCTGCCATTTCTTCATGTCCACCACCAACGCCTTGATTATTCAAAATATACCGTACCAAGTCATTGGCTCTAACCTCTTTAAGACCACTACGAATTGAAAACTTGATGCCGTCTTCTCTTTTAGCATAGGATACTACGATTGCAACACCCTCAATGGTGTAAACCATGTCACTGATGGTTCCAAGCAAAGAGTCATTACAATCTTCAATATGTATAAATCCAATATTACCATAGATTTCAATGTTTTGTAAGGCTTTGGCATAGGCATATATATCCTCTTTGCCAATTTCATTCATACGTAAATTTTTGATCATAGTAAAATCGGCATACTTATAAAGCCAATAAAACATTTCTGCATCAGCATTATTATTATATCTGGTTAGATTATCTGTATCTGTCATAATACCATAAACCATTGCGGTTGCAGCCTCAAGAGAAGGTTCCACCCCCATCTCCTGGTAATACCCTGCAACCATAGAAGAACATGCGCCCATTTCAGTGCGAATGTCTTCAAATTCATACTTAGCCTTACTCATGTTACTATGATGATCGATGACCCCAACCCGCTTAACTTGCAAATCCGTCAGATTAGAATTGCCTCTTTGAGCATCTATGAATATAATGAAATCTTCCTTATTTATGAAAAAGCCTTCCTCAATACTTTCAAGCTTAATATTAAACATATCAACCATACGTTTGGAATTGGCTTTTTCAATCCGATCACCATATATGATCTTACTTGGTATCCCAAACCGTTCAAGAAGCATGCCTAAGGCAAAGCTACTAGCAATTGCATCCGGATCCGGAATATTGTGTGGCTGTATGTATACCTTATTTTGTTCTTTTAGTATGTTTAATAACATCTGAAATCTTTTGGCCATAAGAAGTCCCTCATTGTTCTAATCGTATACTATGTTTAATATCATACCTTTTCTAATTTTTTGTAAATGCTTTTAAGCATACATTACTCTCTAATACCTTTTCAGTGCTTTCCCAAGATAAGCCGTCAAAACTCATATAACCTCTTCCGTCTGAGAGATCTACATCTTTTAACCAAGCTACATCTTTATCATATTCTGCCGCTACCGGGTACAAACTATCCGGTGTCGTCACCTTAACTATGACTGCAAATGTACCATCCACAGGAATGCCTGTATTAAACTTAACTGTATAATAGCCTGCATAATCGAATGCCCCTCGTGTTATAAGCTTTTTCTTTGAAAAATCCGCTTCGGATTCGAATTGCTCTACAACATAAACCTCATAACTGGTATCCATGTCTGTTGCGTAAAAACTAACAGCTTCCAGTGTTTCTTTTTTATTTGTAGTGTACACATTTGAAAAGAAAGCTGTGTCTTTACCAAATCCTATTCTTCCAACCCATCCCAACCAATCACTTTGATAAATGTTATCATAATTTTTATTTGATTCTATTTTTGTATAAACAATATTTTCCTTACCTATAAGAACGTCGTCGTAGGATACGTAGAAATAACCTTGGTCACCAAATGTAGATCCATAGCTATTACGACAAATAAACGCTCCATTTCTCTTAGGTGGTGTTGTGAAATTGGTTGCACTGTATGTGTCATCCCATCCAACTATTACCACATCATGATTAGGTAAGGATTGACCTTTATAGTAAAAAGCAAAGGTCTTAGGATTGTAGGCATCGCCAAGTTCCTGTTGGGCTATATCTCTAATATGAATGGATGTCTGTACACCACCATATTTCATAATTGCTCTTTTTATAGCTGAGTAGTCTTTGTTCGGTAATATAATTGCTTCTTGAACATGAACCGCAGCTTTTAGATTTGGATTGGTTTTTCCGTCCCCATAAGGATCTTCTGATTCTAGAACAGGTCCAGACCACCTTGCAAGATAAGCAAGAGAAATCTGAAAATCGCCACCTTCATTTTGTGTTAAGTTGTAACCATGATTAAGACTAATATGGTCTTCCGAGAAATCAAAAACCTGACCCGGCAAAAGAGATGACTCAATCGCACCCAAAGTAGCAAAGGCCCAACAGGCTCCGATATCCAATTGGTCTTTGACCGGCGTAACCTTACCTATATTTCTAAGGTCATATACTTCCGGTAGCCGACTGATAATCGGTGCCGCTGTATAAGTTACATTAACTCTTTTTTGGCTTTCAACCCATTCTACATTAGAACCGAAGGCCTCCATAACAGCTCGAATGGGAATATAGGTACGGTTATTGATTATGACCGCTTTTGTATCTATTTCAATGAGTTTCGTATTTCTTATAATATGATTTTTTTCAATCGGTACACGAACTTCTACACTGCCTTTTGTAGCCACCGCAACTTTACTGTTATCTATCCACTGAACATTGGCACCAAAAGCTTCTAGTACCGCTCTAAAGGGTATCAAGGTTCTGTTTGTTTGGTCTATAAAAGGGATTCCGTAATCTGCATTAAATTCCACCTTCTGATTGTTCAGATAAACATCTAAAGTGGATGCCATGACAGAGCTTGTCGGTACCCACCTGGTTACCGGACTCATGTTCATCATGACCAATAGTAAAATAAAACATATAATTCTTTTCATTAGCTATCAGCTCTTTCTATCTTGGGTGGGCGTTTACCTAAATACTGATATAAATTGGTTTTTAACATCCCGTTATATAGCTTTCTCTTCTTTTGTGCCTTTTGTCCAAAATGCTTTTCAAATTCTTCAAATGAGGTCAAAATATAATAAGACCAATCTTCCAAACTTGTAAAGCTTTGACCCATCGTTTTATATAAGTCTTCTACTTCACTTGTATTTGATAGACGCTCACCATAAGGTGGATTCGTCACGATGACGCCATATCTTCGCTTATGGGTTAGTTCTTTAACATCTCTTTCTTGAAAATGTATAAAGCTCTCTACGCCTGCATTCACTGCATTTTCCCTAGCTACTTTAAGAATATCACCATCTATATCAAACCCTTGAATATTTAATGACGCATTTGGATCATACTTTTTATTGGCTTCATCCACTGCTTCCATCCAAAGATTTTTGGGTATTAGATTTTTCCATCCTTCAGCGGCAAAACTACGGTTTAGGCCAGGGGCAAGATTGGCACCAATCATAGCGGCTTCAATGACCAAAGTACCTGAGCCACAAAAGGGATCTACAAAAGCTCTGTCCTTATTCCAAACGGATAATAGAATCAAAGAAGCCGCCAGTGTTTCTGATATGGGCGCTTTTGATGTCATGATTCTATAACCTCTTTTATGTAGGGCTTCAAGAGAAGTGTCCAAACACACACTGACCATGTTTTTCTTGATAAATATACGTACTGGATAGGATGCACCTGATTCCTCAAACCATGATTCTTTGTAAAACTGACCCAAACGCTTCACCATTGCTTTTTTTACAATGCTTTGTATGTCTTTTGAACTAAACAATTCCGACTTGATGGATGATGCTTTTGAAACCCAGAACTTACCGTCTAAAGGTATATATTGCTCCCAGGCTATGGCTTGAGTTTTCTCAAAAAGTTCCTCAAAACTTCTTGCCTCAAAGCGATCCACCTCAATCATAATCCGTTCTGCTGTCCTTAGCCATATGTTGCTTCTACAAACAGCCAGGGCATCTCCCTTAAAAATGACCCGTCCGTCTTCAACTTCTATCACTTCATAACCCAAATCTTTTATTTCTTGCTTCAAAACCGATTCCAGTCCAAAAAGGCAAGGTGCTAATAATCTATACGCCGACATGTTGTTCTCCAATCTATTAGACAACCTGTATATAAACATCCAATCTGTATATATAAGGCTTAAGTCATCACTATCATGGTTAAAGGGTCAAAACTAAGTTTCACTAAATTTACATACAATATATAGATTACGTTGATGCATTCATAACTATATATTGTATGCAAAAGTTCAACTATATAGTTTTGACACCTTAACCATCTATCTTATTATAAGGGAATCAAAATCCACTTACAACCGCATAAGGTTACAATTCTATTACCATTTTCTTAATTATAAATTCACATTTCATTATACCCTATTATCATGCTTCACTGAAAAAAGACTTGTTCTTTAATAACCCTTTGCCTATAATGGTAATAACATCTGATTAGAAAGAGGTTTTTATGAAAAAGTACACTTGGATTGGCAAAATTGGCAAAAGCCTCGTCCCATCTGAATTTTATATTCAAATATTACAAGAGCCGTTAAGAAAAGCTTTTGGCTATATCATCCTATTTATTCTGTTGCTTTCTGTTGTCGTCGGCGGCTACAATAGCTACAATCTTAAAGTCAGTTTTGATAAGACCATAGCAGCTTATGATGCTGGAATTATACCGAATTTCAGCCTTGTTGAAGGTCAATTAGAAGTAGAAGGCACAGAGATTTATCGCATTTTCTATTTTGATTTTCCCATCATAATAGACGGACAGGGTGTATTAAATATTAATGATATGCTGGCCTATAAGAATGCACTTATATTAACACCGAATCGATTCATTATCATTCGAGATGGTATCTCGCCTCTGGTTAACGGTTATGATAATTTCTATAATCCTTATGGGACCAATACTTCCTCTGTGCTCATAAGAGAGGCTATGGTCATGAGTGCTCTACTTGCTATACCTGTTGGTATGATTTTTCAGTTTTTCATATCATTGGTGGATTTCTTTTTTAACAGCTTATTCATACTTATGATTGCCAACTTACTTAGAACCCTATTGGGACTTGGTCTAAAAATCAAACAGCTCTATCACATGACCATCTATGCCATGACTTTTTCTGTCTTTTGGTCTCACTTCAAGATTATGCTTCCTACAACCATGCCAAGAGTTTTAGACACTTTTGTTTACTATGTCATACCATCTTTAATATTGGTTAATGTTTTTATCCATATAAGGAGAAAAGCTTTGGATGAAATGGACAAAAATAAGAAGGATGACTGATCCTATCCCTATAACACACTAACCTATATGTCTTCAATCACATAAATTGAAAGCAAAATCATAAGACTTCCTAAGATACCGGTAAACCTGAGCTGATTATCATCTATGAATAATTTGTACAACAAGTTTATAACCGGAATCAAATTAATGAATAAGGCCGTCATAACCGCACCTACTTTTTTAAGTGCATGGTTGTAAAAATAATGACTAATGCATATTGAGAATAACACTAAAAAAAATATGCTCCCCACTGTTTTTAAGTCCCTGAATGCGACGATTAGTTCCTTAAGCTCATAGGCTACTGTCTCCATTTTGTATATGTAGAACAATATAAGTGTAATGCTACCTGTCGTGACCTGAATGGATACGATTTCTCTTAACTCATATTTAAGGGACATCTTTTCATTAAACAAGGTATAAAAAACTAAGCACACGTTCCCAAGTAGCATGATCCCTATGGTTCTTGGCATAAAAATCATTGAACGCATCGCCTGAATATTAATCAACATAACCCCCAAAAGGGCGAAATGTACCCAGAATATATTTCTGAACCTTGTTTTTTTTCCGATTAGCAAAGCAGCTACAAGGGTCATAAGAGGTATACCACCTATAAAGAGCAGAGCAATATCTAGACTCGTAGCCTCTAAGGCCATGCTAAGGTATATATGAAAACCTGCTATGCCAAATATGCCACCAACACTTAGAGTTAAAACCTTTTTGAAATCTAAGTCTATTCTTCTTCCTAAGATAAAATGTAGGGACCAAATAACAAGGGTTGCCAAAAACAGGGAAACCATGCTGATTACTATAGGTTCCAAAGTCAGTAAATTTTTTCTGGTGATATTATTCGCTATGACATGAATTACAACTAAGGCACTTAAACCTAGGTATGTTTTAAAATTCTTCATAAAAGATATCCCCCTTGATTTATGGCATTTTCCAAAGTCAGTTCCTAAAAATAAGGACAATAGACTATTTAGTAGGTTGCAGATTATGACGATAACCACTTGTGACCCATTCGCTTTGACTTAAAAGACAAGGAGGTCTTATATGCAACCCGAACTCACTTTAACCCTTACCATAATATTATTATTTGTCGGTATCAATATGTCTGCCAATAACACTCTGCATAGTGCTATATTAAATGCCTTATTCTACAATGATACGATTTCACGAAGTATGATTCGCATACTTGGCATAGGCATTATCGCAAGCGCCCTTCTGCTTCTACTCGGTTTGTCTTCTTACACTTTTATCACGGTCAGCTTCATTACCCTCATATTTATCTATCTTCTCATAAAAGGTAGATCCAAATCCGCGCTCGTCAAAGAACAAAAAAGAGCAGAAGCTCTACGTGCCTACAATCAGGAAATCATGAATAAAAAAAGACAAATTGAGGACATGCGTCGTGCTAAAGAAAAAGCCCTACTCATAGCTGAGAAGAAAAAGAAACAAAAAAATGTCCAAGAAATCAAAGAAAATCTTTGGGATGATGGTAGCATGACCAATAAAGAGTTAATTGACCGATTCCAAGAATAAGGGCTCAAATACTGTAAATGTTCTATATCAACCATATTAATTAAAGGGACGTCTAAGACGTCCCTTTAATTAATATCACTTCAGATACTTAGTGAATATAAGGCATCTGACTTACTTTTACCTATACCTCGTTAATCTTATAAAGCATGGCTGCTCCAATAATGCCTGCATCATTGCCAAGTTGTGCTATTTCGATTTTGGTTTTGAATGCCGCTTCTCCACCATAAATTTCATCTACGATTTTTTTCTTAAGAGGTATAATAAGATTTTCTCTTTGTGCGGAAACACCGCCACCTAAAACAATGATTTCCGGTTGGAATATGTTGATGACATTTACAAGACCAACGGCCAAATGGCCAATATAACTATCTATGACCTCTTGGGCTACTTTATCACCTTTTTGTGCTGCATCAAAAGGTATTTTAGCGTTCATTTTTTCAAGATTACCTTCTAACAGTGTATTCATTGCTGATTTCGGATTTTCTTTGGCCGCTTTTTTGGCATCTCTAATGAGACCTGTAGCTGAAGAGTAGGCTTCCCAACAACCCTTACGTCCACAGGTACAGGGTTCACCACCATACTGAATAACCATATGTCCCACTTCAGCACCACCATACCAACTTCCGCTGATTATTTTTCTATCTATTATGATGCCTGAACCTACACCTGTCCCTAAAGTAATGGCGACAAAATCCTTATATAGTTTTCCTGCACCGGACTCATATTCACCTAGGGCAGCGACGTTGGCATCATTTTCCACATATACCGGTAAATTCAAATATTTTTGAAATTCCTGACGTATAGGTGCGTTATTAAAATGCAAATTATTCGCATAAACGATAACACCATGAACCGGATCCGGTGTGCCTGGACTACCAATACCTACTGAGTGAATATCTTCTGTCTTAAGCCCTTCTTCTGCCATTAACTTCATGCAAAGCTCTGCCATATCCTTAACAATAGCATCGTATTTTCTATCGTTTAAAGTTGGTGTTGAGCCTTTTCTTACAATCTCACCTGTCTCGGTTACAATAGCTACCGCTATGTTTGTGCCACCCAAATCTATTCCAATATTGTACATGTTGCCTCCTTATATGCTATCAATGGTTTTTATTTACTCTAAGGTTTATCATTTTCTTCGTCTCTCTCTTGAGAACGACGTAATAGATTACCGGTCACACGGTTGTTTAGTTCCACCGCTGCATTATAACCCATTTTCTTCTGTCTATGGTTAATAGCTGCACTTTCAACAATAATCGCCAAGTTCCGTCCTGGTCGAATGGGAATGGTATGACTTACAACTTTATTACCCAGTATTTCATCATATTCCTCTTCCAACCCTAGACGATCGTATTCTTTTTGTCTATCCCATTCTGTCAAATTAATAATCAAGTCAATGGTCTGGCTCTCCTTAACGGATTCAACACCAAACAATGTTTTGCAGTCTACAATACCTATACCTCGAACTTCAATAAAGTGTCTAATAATATCCGGTGAAGTTCCAAGTAAAGTGTCATCCGATACTTTTTTGATTTCAACCACATCATCTGCTACCAGCCGATGACCTCTCTTAATAAGCTCAAGTGCCGCTTCACTTTTTCCAATACCACTCTCACCTTTTATCAATATACCTTCACCATATACATCCACCAATACACCATGAATGGATATACTCGGCGCAAGTTCCACTTTTAGATATCTGGTAAGTTCTGATAAAAAATAAGATGTTGATAATTTAGTCTGTAAAAGGGGTACACCATGACGTTCTGCAATCGCAATCATATCTTCATCCGGCTCAAGTGATCTCGCCAATATTAGGCAAGGGATTTTTGAACCGAATAGTCTTTCAAACGTTTCCAGTTTTTGATAGGGTGCCATATTTTCAATGAAAGTGTATTCCACTTTACCGATAATCTGTGCTCGGTCTGCATCAAAATAGTCATAAAAACCGGCCAGTTGCAACGCAGGTCTGTTAACATCCGACTGGGATATTTCATAACTGGATATGTCGACTTCCGGTGTTAAATTGGTTAGTTTCATTTTAATGATAATATCCGATAACTTTACAGAATACATGTTCATCCTCCATGTTATGGCTAAGCTTTGACCCTTTAACCATCTTATGATTCTAAACTCAAGCCTCTAGCCAAAGTTTTACTTATATAGAGTATCATAAATAAACATTTTATGCACTAGACATTTTTAATGCTTCTCATCTTAATTATTTTCTATCTCTTCTTCTTGCTTATGAAAGAATTCATACACCCTAAGTGCTATCATTTTGTTCATTGTCGGGGCTTGGCTTAGTTCTTCTATACTCGCTTCCTGTATATGAGCAACTGATTTAAAGTGAAGGATCAGCGCTTTTCTTCTCGAAGGCCCAATACCTTTGATATCATCTAGTATAGATGCTACCTGGGCTTTACTTCTTAATTTTTTGTGATAGTCAATGGCAAACCTATGGGCTTCATCTTGAATTCTGGTGATGAGTTTAAAAGCCTCGGAACGCTTCTTCATAACTATTTCCCGGTTCTCATACAATAAGGCTCTTGTTCGGTGTTGATCATCTTTAATCATACCACAAACGGTAATATCTAGTTCTAGATCCTTAAGAACACTTAGAGCAATATTCACTTGTCCTTTTCCGCCATCCATTAAGATTAGATTGGGCAACCTTGCAAACTTACCCACATCGGGATTTAGTTTTTTAACTAGGATTTCTTTCTGTTCCTCTAAGGCATGGGTGAATCGTCTTCTTAGCACTTCTTCCATACTAGCATAGTCGTTTGGCCCTTTCACATGCTTTATCTTGAATTTACGATAATCTGTTTTTTTAGGTTTACCCTCTTCAAAAACAACCATTGAGCCAACAGACTCAAATCCCTGGGTATTGGATATATCAAAAGCCTCTATTCTGTCAATCGGGGTTTTTATACCTAATAATGACATAATCTCATCAACGGCCCCTTTGGTTCTAGCTGCCTCTTTCTTTATATGCTCCCCAAATTGGTTTAGAGTTAAGGCTGCATTTTCAGCGGCCAACTCTACCAATCTGGATTTTTCACCTTTTCTAGGTACTTTGATATATACCTTTTGCCCACGTTTACTAGATAGCCAAGATTGAATAATATTGGCTTCATCCAGCGCCTCTTGAAGCATCAGTTCTTTTGGAATATAAGGTGTTCCTGAGTAAAATTGTTTAACAAAAATCCCCATAATATCACTGTTACTTAATTCTTCTATACCTTCCAGTCGAAAATGTTCTCTTCCAATCATTTTCCCATTTCGTATAAAAAAAACCTGAACAATCGCCTCGGATTCTGATTTTGCAAATGCTATTACATCCTTGTCTTCCATAGCACCGTCAATTATTTTTTGTTTTTGAGCAATGGTCTGAACGCTTTGAAGTTGGTCCCGATAATCCGCTGCCCTCTCAAAATCCATTTCCTCTGAGGCTTTATACATGGCCTTTTCTAACATTTCAATGACCTCTTTATAGTGACCGTTTAGAAAATCAATGGCCTGATGCACTTGTTCTCTATATGCTTCCTTAGATATATAATCCTGACAAGGCGCATCACATTGATGGATATGATAGTATAGGCATGCTCGCTCTTTACCAATGTCCCTTGGTAGAATTCTATTACAGTTTCTTATTTTATAGATTTTTCTAAGTAACTCAATGGTCTCATTTGCTGCTAAGCTACTTGTGTAGGGTCCATAATATTTCGACTTATCTTTTTGCATTTCCCTTGCAATCATAATTCTTGGATACGGTTCACCAAGGGTAATCCTGATATAAGGGTAATGCTTATCATCTTTTAGCATCGTATTGTACTTGGGTCGATGTTTCTTAATGAGATTACATTCTAGTATCAATGCCTCCAGTTCTGAATCTGTTACGATGTATTCAAAAGAAGCCACACTTGCTACCATACGTTTGATTTTGTTCGTGTGGTGCGTTGACTTTCTAAAATATTGTCTAACTCTGTGACGTAATTTTATGGCCTTACCAATATATAAGATTTCATCCTGATTGTCTTTCATAATATAAACGCCGGGCTTTAAGGGCAGTTTGTTTAATTCTGCTTGTATGTCAAACATAAGCTCACCTTCTTTAATTTACATTTTTGTCTCGGTATTTTAGGTGGGGAACCAACTTCATTATAGCAAATTGCTTGTTAGGGAACAAGTTTCTTAAAATCATATACTAGACACACTTCTTTTTTTTCTCCTATAGTGATAAAATAGGATTAAGCGGTATGCTTTTTTATAAAAATATATTAACACTAGGAGGTAACTAATTATGAAGTATGAAATCAAAGGTCAAACACTGCCTGTTGTTGTATGTACTTTGAACGCTAATGAAACCTTGGTTTCTGAGGCGGGCGCTATGGGTTGGATGAGTGACTACATCACCATGGATACCAACATGAAGGGGGGCATAATGGGTGGACTTGGAAGAGCTTTTTCCGGTGAATCTGTTTTCCTTAATACCTTTACATCAAAAGCAGACAATACCATCATCGCATTCCCTTCTTCTTTTCCCGGTAAAATAGTTGCAAAAGAGCTCAAAGAAGGAGAAACCATTATTTGCCAAAAGGGAGCCTTTCTTGCTGGAACTTCTAATGTTAAGCTTGAAGTCGCCTTTAGAAAAAAACTTGGCGCAGGTTTTTTTGGTGGTGAAGGTTTCATTTTACAAAAAATCACCGGTCCTGGACATGTTTTCTTAGAATTTGATGGCCACATTGAAGAATATATTCTACAGCCGGGGCAAAAATTCAAAGTGGATACCGGTAATGTAGCCATGTTTGATGCATCTGTAGATTATAACGTAGAAATGGTTAAAGGTCTTAAGAATATCTTTTTAGGTGGGGAAGGTCTTTTTCTAACCACCCTTACCGGTCCCGGCCATATTTCTTTACAAAGTATGCCGATTCAGAATCTAGCGGCGCAAATGACTCGTTACTTTAACACAAGTTCTAAGTAGATTAATTATTGGGTAAGACGTCAAAAATTCTCTAAGCCATCTAAGCTTAGAGAATTTTTTGGGTGCTTCTAGGAACCTCATAGTTGATATTGACTTACCTTTTTTCTTGGAACTATTTATTCTTATCCTTTTTATAAGCAATCTTCAATGCAATTTTGGCGCCTAATACAGTAGCTACAAGGGCACCAATTATTGCTCCCACATAAGCGGCTAACTCATAGCCTTGCATACCAGTATGTTCATAGATTTCGAGTCCACCTAAAAAAGTGCCACCCACCACCAAACCCAAGTAACCACCAACAAAAATACCAACTAAAAAACCAATAAAACCACCGATGATACCCGGTAACAGTTTTGTTTTCATTGTTTCCCATCTCCTTTGTGTACAGTTATATTTTAACATATAATATGGCTTTTCAACAGAAGCTCGAAAAAATGGCATAGCCACTATTAGCAACTATGCCATTTAAATGAATTACACATCTTTATTTAAGTCTTCCTAATCGATTGTCTTTTCTTACTTAACTTCAATCCGAATAGAATTATCCACTTCTTCTTTCTTAGGTGCTACTATGGTTAATACGCCATTGTCTAACTTAGCACTAATTTTGTCACCCTGAATGTCTTTTAACCCAAACATTCTTTGCATAGAGCATATTTTTCTTTCTCTATGGATGTAGTTGGATTTTTCTTCATCGACTTCATCCTTACATTCTACTTGAATCAATAGTTGGTCATCCTTATAGTCAATGGTCAGGTCTTCTTTTTTCACACCCGGAAGATCCGCTTCAAGTATGTATTCTTGATCGTTATCTTTGATGTCAATCTTAAATGAGCCATAATTTAATGCTCGAGATTGAAACAAAGAATCGTTGAATACATCATCAAACATACTGAAAATGTCTGAAAAATCATTGCTTCTCCTTGAAACTTGTCCACGTGCATAAGGTGTTAATCTAAACATATAAATGCCTCCTTTAAGTATTTTGTTAGCACTCCTCTTAGGTGAGTGCTGATTATGTTTATAATATACACCCAACTTCGTCTTATGTCAACCCCTTTTTAATAATTTTCTTGTTTTTTC
>NZ_JARGDP010000024.1 GCF_029210395.1 Petrocella sp. FN5
ATCTTCTTTTTCAAGATATTTTTTTATAAGAAGCCGAATCTCTTTGTCATCATCAACGGTAAATATGTGCTTCATAATTGAACCTCCTCGTTAAGTCAAGTACCATTCTATCCCTACTTGCCTTTATTTTTACTGTTTCTTTCTAGCCTTACTACTAATCATAATATACCTTTTTGTCCTTAGTCACAACAAATCATACATATTTCATACATTTATACGGCTGTTTTACTTACTTGTGGATGTAGAATACATATATCAATAAGACAAGGAGTGATACATATGAAAAAATTAGTGGTACTATTAATTGTTCTACTCATGGTAAGTTCAAGTCTCGTGGTCAATGCTAGTGGGCAAAGAGGTGGTAGTCCAAATATGAATCAAGGTCAAAATAGAAGTACGACCGCTCGGTACGACAACTTCTTTGAAAAACGTGAAGAAAATCAAGTCAGAAGACTAGATAAGGTTACAAAAAGATGGGAAGAACGTTTAGAAAAACGTGAAGCAGTAATGGCTAGACATCTAGAAATCATTAAATTATATGCACCTGAGTTATTAGAAGATTATGAAGTGGCTTTTGAAGATCATAAAGCGGTTCATAGGGATTCTATGGAAGTTAGAACCGCCATTGCAAAAGATTATATGGATGAAACCAAAGCTGGCCTTGAAGAGCTGAAGGCTGAAATCGAAGAAAAGATAGAAGCAGAAGAAATCACCACTAAAGAAGCCAAAGAAATGATAAAAACCTATATGCTTGAGCGAAGAGAGGGATTCAAGACTTTATTTGATACATATCTTGAAGCCATAGCCGAAGAAAAAGAAGCATATGAAGTGTTAAAAGACGAAGCAGAGGCCCTTAAAATAGAGCTTCGAGCTGCCATTGAAGCAGAAGATGCAGATCGCTGTAACGAACTGCTCACAGAACTCTATGATTATCTCTTATTACACATAGAATTTGATCAACTCAAGCTAGATACCTTAAACAATATATTCTAAAATAATAGTAGCATCTGTGAAGCAAAACATGCTCACAGATGCTATAATATATGTAATCGTAGGAATAGCAGACCTCAAATAAATATAACCCTACTAGGAGGCCAACCTTGAATAAGAGTATCTTTTCCAGACTTCTGATTACGAATTTGACCATATTCATTGGCCTGATTGTGATACTAACAGGTATCCTTACCCTTTTGTATTCGACCCAAGTTTATGAATTGGAAAAACAACGCCTTAGAGAAATCACTCAAAAAACAGAAAGCCTTTATTTAGATAGCGCAAAAGGGAAAATCGAAGCATTAAAGCTCCAAGACTATATGGATGCTATGGCCTATGTTTCCAAATCAAAGCTGTATATTCTAAACATTCACCAAAACAATATTCAAAACTTGAGAGATTTAGATTTTGCCAACAGTGATCTGGATCATTATCTATATGAAGACCTGATGACTATACTAGAAGGTAACGAGGTCTTTAGAAAAAGTACCTATACAGCAACCTTTGATTCTCAGATGATTTTCTATGGAAGACCGATTCTTAAAGATGGACAGATTGAAGGGGTGGTTGTCATCTTTACACCCATCAGCACGGTTGTGAAGAACATCCGGGTTATGCTCATGGTGATTGCTTCTTTATCTGTATTCTTCATAACCATTGTAAGTGGTGTGTTGTATGTCAGTGCAAAGAAAATGACCAAGCCTATAGAAGACATTAGTAACAGTGCTCTGGCCATTGCCAATGGTGAAAGGCAAGAAGACATTACAAAGACAAACTACCAGGAGCTAAATGCATTAATTGATTCTTTTAATTATATGAAATCAGAACTGAACCGAATAGATGAAGATAAAAAAGACTTTATTGGGATGATTTCCCATGAAATAAAAACACCTTTAACCGTTGTATCCGGCTACTTAGAAGCCATTCATGATGGTTTGCTAGATCAAGACGAGTTAGGAGAATCATTAGAAATCATATATAGAGAAACCAAACGCCTCACCCTTTTAACCAAAGAAATTGTGACCAAAACCAGAAATAAAGATATGGAATTCTATTTGAACCCTTCTTTTTTTAAGCTTAAGCCAATTTTGGAAGAGATGATTATGCTTGCAAAAGTCAACATAGAGAAGCAGGTAACCTTCTCCTTAAGTTGTGATGACAACACAACCTTGTATGCAGATGAAAAACAATTGCGTCAAATCCTATCCAATCTTATTAGCAATGCAATAAAGTACTCAGGTGATCTTGTCCATATAATGCTCTCATGCTTTGTAGAAGAAGACCAACTTTGTATCCGGATTGAAGACAATGGGTTTGGCATCAAAAAAGATGAATTAGAAAAGGTTTTTCAAAAATACTATAGAATAAAAAATACCGTCACCCAGAAAGAGGGCAGTGGTCTTGGACTAAGTATTGTCAAAAAATTGGTAGATCTGCATCATGGCACCATTGACATCACAAGTACTTATAAGAAGGGGACGGTAGTCACGGTGAAGCTACCACCACTGAGACAGGAGGTCAAAAGATGAAAAAAAGAATAGTAAGTCTGTCCCTGCTTATTGGTCTAGCTTCCCTTCTTTTAGTGGGATGTACAGGGCGGCAGGTCACAAAAGTTATAGAGACACCAACCCATGATCTAGCCACCAAAGAGATGGCGCTAAGGGATGAAGCTGATGAAACAGATCTAATAAATCCTATAGAACAAGAAGAAACGAATAAAAGAGCAGAAGATGATTCTATAAAACAGTACGAATCAGTAGAAAATGAAGACACAACGGATTCTTTGAAGGTAGAGGTCCCAGAAGAAGTAGTAGAAGGCGATGATAGCCAGACAGACGAAGTAAATGAGGATAAAGAGGAGACCGTTATTGTAGCGAAATCAGAAAATCTAGAAGAAATAGATGAACGGGCATTAATGCTAAAAGAACTAGACGCATTGCTAGAAGATGTTTTGACAAAACTGGATGCCGTCGAAGAGGATGATTTATCCGATGACAACCTATTTGATGAAGGAGGCGATTGATATGAGAAAAATAAGTTGGATGATCATCATGGTTATGCTGATTACAAGTACGACAGTCGTCGCCCAGAATCAACAAAGGCCAAGAGAAAACCGAATTCGATCAGCTGTTGTCATGACTTCAAGAGAGGTTGGTCAAAGCCGTATGGTGGTTAAAAATGTGATTAGGACTTCTAGGGAGAAGACTAAGATTGTACAAGAAGAACTTAAAGGTGTACAATCCAATCTAGATAGCTTAACACCAGAGCAATTAGCACTTATTAAAAAGTCCATTCAAGAAATTAGAAGCTTTAAGGAAGGGTCAGATGTTTACTTAGGTAGAATTATCGCCTATGATAGTAGCATTAGGAAGGCGCGTGAGGATAAGGATTATGAAACGCTGATTCAAGTGTACAATGAAATCTTGGTTTTACAAAAACATAGAATTAAAAGACTGAATGATTACAATAACTTACTGGATCGGTTAATCAAAGGTTTGTCGAACATAGGAGGATCAGATGGGGATTTTACTTCATAACGAAAAACTAAAAGTTAAGATATCAGAACAAGGCGGGGAGCTCATCAGTGTGATAAGTTGTGGGAATCACATTGAGTTCATATGGACTGGAGATCCGGATTATTGGGGTAGACATGCGCCCATTTTATTTCCCATAGTAGGGAAAGTCAAGGATAATCAGTATAGAATTGGTGAGAAAACATATGAACTTGGACAACACGGATTTGCCAGAGACCGAGTTTTTGAGGTCATAGAAAAAGAGGATAGCAGAGTCATTCTATCCTTAAAATGGGATAAAACATCTTTAGAAATATACCCTTATAAGTATAACCTGAAGATGATCTATGAGCTAAAGGGCGCAAGCCTTAAAATCAGCTATATCGTGGAAAATCTAGATGAACAAACCATCTACTTTTCGATCGGTGCGCATCCTGGTTTTAACTGTCCCTTATTGCCGGGAGAAGCGATGGAAGACTATTATTTTGAATTTGACAGGGATGAGACTTGTCCTGTGCTACCCATTAATGATGGAGGTTACATGCTTCATGATAAAATACCCTTTCTGAATTCAGAGAAGAAGATAGCTTTAAGGCCTGAGCTATTTAAGGGAGATGCCCTTATTTTTAAAGACCTTAGTTCTAGGAAAATCAGTTTGAAAAACAAGAAAAACGATCATGTAATCACCATGGATTTTGATGGTTTCCCCTTATTAGGTTTATGGTCAAAGCCATCTGGTGCACCATTTGTCTGTATTGAACCCTGGTTTGGCCACTGTGACTATGAAGATTTTACCGGTGATTTCAGTGACAAATCCGGTATGATTGCATTAGATACTGGTAAAAAATTTGACTGTTCTTATAGAATCGATTTTTCTTAGTTGACAGAATTAGAAAGGTCAGGCTAAGATAAACCGTCTTTGACATTTGCAAGAGACAAAAAGCTTGTATGCCCTTATAAATAGGGTATTACAAGATTTTTTATGTACAAAAAAAGTACGTATAATTTTTTGTCTTTTAATATTTCTTTCATTGTTTATTGCTGACAATCTGATAATTACTTCATAAGCCAAAATCTTAATTAATACGAACACGTAACTATTCAGATTGATTAAAAATCTCCCATACATTTGTCTTGACAACTAGAACGATATATATGACAATAAAAAGGACAATATCACTATATTAGGGGGGTAACAAAATGAGGAAGTATAGATTTAAAAGTTTTGTAGTTGGAGTATTATTAATATTGATGGTTGTAGCGATGGTTGAACCATTATCAGCAGCGGTTTATACTGGAAACGAACTTCCAGAGGATTATGTCGATGATAGTAATGAAGTTTTATATCATATGTTAGATTCCTATAATAATGGATTTATGCCAATGGCAGCACCATCAGCTGATACTTCTGATGTTAAAGCCGATATTGTATTTGTTATCGACTCAACAGGCTCTATGTCATCCTATATTAGCAACGTTAAAAATAATATAGCTCAATTTGCTCAATATCTAAGCAATAAAGGAATTACACTGCGAATAGGGGTGATTGATTACAAAGATATTACTTATGATGGATTGGATTCTACAATAATTCATAAAGTAAATCACTCTCCATGGATGAATGAAGTGGATTTTATAGAAACATTGACAAAAATAAAGGTTGCTGGAGGGGGGGATCTTCCAGAAACACCCATAGATGCATTAGGTTATCTAGCAGATGGAACTTCAATGCTATGGAGCTCGGATGCACATAAGTTTGCAGTTGTGCTTACAGATGCTAGCTATAAGGTTAATAATAGACATGGATATACTAGTCTATCAGATATTGCAAAGGAGCTTTCAAATCAAAAGATTAATACCTCAGTTATTACAGGTACATATTACAATAACACTTATTTACCATTAACCTCAACCACGGGTGGAGTTATAGGTAATATCCGAGCCACTGACTTTTCAAATGTATTACAGGAACTTGCCGACACAGTGATGGGTATAACAAATAAAGCGAAAAAAGCAATCTATGTTTTACCAGGTTATTTAGGATCTCAGCTATATAATAGCTCAAATAGTGATCTTTTATGGATAGATAAACGTATTTCACTTGATAACAATACCTTGAAAGAAATAACGGGTACTACAAATTATTTGAAGGCAGATGTTAATGGTGTTAACACAAAAATAAAAATAGATATGAGTAATGACCTATATGGTGTATTTGATACTTATCAGGGGTTAATAGAAAAGCTAGATAAAGATTTTAGTATAGTAAATGGTGGGGAATATGATATTCACTTTTTCCCATATAATTGGTTAGGGGACTTAAATGACTCAGCCAAAGATTTGCAGAATCATATCAATAAGGAAGGATATGAAAAAGTAGTCTTTGTAACCCATAGTACTGGGGGTTTATTAGCATCTACTTATGCAGCTAAGTCCCGCGAAAATAAGCTAAAGGTAGAAAAGGCCATTTTAATTGCACCTCCATTGTTTGGTACCTATGCTGCATTGGAGCCTATTGAGCTAGGAATGACAAAGGAATGGAAGGAAAAATTAGACTCTGCTGGTTTTATTACTAGAATGATAAGTCCTATCCTTGGTATAGGCTTGGGAGCAACAGCTCAGAAGGTTTATAGCTCGATAAAAGGAATGACAAAAAACTCACCTACTAGTTATCAGCTATTGCCAAGCTTAGAGTATTTAAAGCTTATGCCTCAAATATACGCAAGTGACTTTTCCGGAGAACCTGTATTAACGTTAGATAATTATTACTCAATACTAAATGGTAGCAGCAATATCAATTCTAACCTTACAAATGGCAACAGCAGAAGCCACAATTATTTAAGACAAACAGTGTTGGGAGGAGACATAGTAAAGGTACTTCAGGAGGTTGATACCACCCTTATAGGCAGTAGCTATGGCTTCTCAACTCCTGCAATAGGTGTCTATGCAAAAAAACTATTTGGTGGTACAAAATATAAGGATATCATCTACAAAAAAGATGGAGATGGCACAGTATTAAATATTAGTGCCGCTGCTACTAAAAATGTGGGGGGTAATGTACTTAAATATAAGGATTTCAAAAATATAGATCATACTGAGCTTGTAAGCAAGACAGAGGTATTAAATTATGTTAGCAATGAAATTAGAGGGATTACAGCTATGGAAGCTTATCTATTCTCACTTGAAGGTCCTGAATTAGGTATGTCTGAAATGGTGAAATTAAATGTTAATTCAGATGTATGGGTGGATATAAAAATAGTTGATAATGATTCAAGTGTAATAGCCAGTGTGATAGATGGGTACCCAATTGGTTTTGATGGAGATGAATTAATATATACTCCATTTAATATTGAGGAAAAAGGAACTGAAGCGATTCTTTATTTACCTAACAGCGGATATAAAGTTGTTATATCCCATGGAGAAGCGGAAGGTATTCCTGTAAACTTTACAGTAGATGTTGCCACCCTTAACCATGATGGTTATAAAACTAGTTCTGCAACCTACTTAGCCAATAAAACAAAGGCAGGTGGAGAAATTATAAGCTTAGATATGCTAACAATAATAGTTGATAAGCTTAATATAGGCTCATTAACGGAGGACAATCATGTAATACCTGAAATCTATTTTGATCAGTGGGAAATAAAGACTTCAAAAATCCTATCTTCTATAGGAGCTACTGACATGATAGAATTATATGGTGATGATGTTGTATCAGGAAATATGGATGCTTCACTATTAAACTGGTATTCTTCAGATTCAAGTATCGTAGCCGTATCAAATACTGGCCTAGTAGAGGCTAAAAATTATGGTGTTGCATATATTTATGCTATGGCTACAGATGGCAGTTTTAAAGTCTTATCATGCAAAGTTACTGTTCCCTTAGCAGCAACATCTATATCTATTGAAGATTTTGATATGGTTGTTGGAGAAAAGTTGCTTATTCAACCAATATTTAGTCCCTCTAATATCACAGAAACATCGATGTCCTTTTTATATGATTCATCCAGAGGAATCATTGATATCAATGATTCTGGGGTTATTACTGCTTTATCCCCTGGTACAATTGATGTTATAGGAATTGCACCAGGAGGAGCAGAAAACAATTTCACTGTATCGGTATATAGGGATGGCGTTGTTGCTGTTCAGGAGGTATCTATTGAACCCAATAATATCACAATCGATACAAATGAAGAATATATGCTTACAGCAATGATCAGTCCTTCAGATGCATTTAATCAAAACGTATATTGGTATGCCGATTCCAGTGCTAATGTTTCAATTGTAAGGGTAGAAAACAACACATGTATAATCAAAGGAGTACAGCCAGGAATTTCTAAGATTACTGTTGTGACAGAGGATGGTGGCTATACCGCCAGAGCCACAATTACAGTAAAAGAGTCAGTAACATGGCCAAGGGCAACACTTATCTATGGTCAACCATTAGAATCAGCTTTTTTTAACGGTGGCTCTTCCTCCATGGCAGGTACTTTTAGCTTCATAGATCCATCATTAATACCAGTAGCAGGTAGCCATACTTATAAAGCTATTTTCTTACCAGAAGAAACGGGTTATAATATTATTTATGGAGAAATAGATGTTTCAGTAGTTTATAATTATAGTGGTGTTCTTAGACCAATCAATAACGATGGATCAAGTGTATTTAAAGTAGGTAGTACTGTTCCGGTAAAATTTAGATTAACTGATACTTATGATGATTATGTTATGGATGCAATTGCTACAATAAGCTACATCAAGTTAGATGAAGGGGTTTCGGAGTCAAGTGAGGTTATCAACCTCATTGAAACAGAAACAGATGGCAAATTCTTTCGATATGATTCAAAGGATAATCAGTATATTTTCAATTTAAGCACAAAAGGTTTCAGTGAAGGTACTTATATATTGGCTATAGAGCTTAATGATGGGACTAGAAAGGAAGTGTCAATAGGATTAAGATAGTGAATGCAAAACAGAGAGTCAATCATTCGAAAGTGGTTGACTCTTTTAGATAAAACCTTCCATCTAGATTGGAGGAGGAATTCTATAAAGATGGTTCGAGAAAATCCTTGTCTCATCTAACTTGGCAAATGCCGAGAGTCTTATATTATATAAGGAGGAAGTATTATATATGAAAAAACAAGTAATTTTATTTGTAATTATAGTTATATCAATTATAGCTTTAGCTTTTATTGGAATAAAACTTATTATTAGAAATAATTATGATATCAGAATAGTAACGGATGATAGGTCTACCTTCTTTATATTTAGTTCTTCACAAAAAGAATATTATTTAGTTAATTCTTCATTAGGTAAAGTAAAAACAAAACCATTTGATATTAATTCTAGCGAAATAACGGATGCTCAGTTAAAGCAAATCAAGGAAATTGAAGGAATAGACAGTAAATTTTCGATTAGCGGAAGAGATGATTATCTACCTTATAAAGTATTCTTTTATGAAAACAATATTTTTTATACAAGATACAGTGGCGTATGGGATCCTTCTACTGTCTCAGAGGAGGATCGGAAAGATTTTCGTGAATATATATATAAGTATGATTTAGACACAAAAGAATTAGAACAGATAAAAGTTCAATTACACTTTGGTGCTAGAGATGTGAGTGTTAAAAGAGAAGCATTAATATATATATATCCTCAAGTCAAACATGCTATATTAGAGAAAATAGGTAAAGGATTTGATTATAATGACATATATTATGGTAATGGAAGAATTCTTTTTACCACATATAACTCTTCTTCAAGAAAAGGAACGAGAGAATACTTATTTGAATATATACCAGCGAAAAATGAAACAAGAAAAATTTTATTTACAACAGATAGTATTAAGGATGTTGATGTAATGAAGTAAAGTAGACTAATTTCACCAGCTTTGTTCGTTAGTTTGTCTTAGTTGACAAAATTAGAAGGGTCATGCTAATATAAAACCATAGAAGGCGTGTTACTGTTTAATCAGGCATAAACCAAAAAAAATTTTGGTTTATGCTTTATTATATTTTATAACTACTTGGCGTGTTACTGATTTTTTTAGGCATGAGCCACCAATCTTTAGGATTGTCAGGCTTATGCCTTTCATATCATATTTGAACCTAATAACCTGATATCTAGAAATATCAGATCTAAGGACAAGGATGCTAAGAAAAAGGAGAAATCAGTTATGATTGAAAAGAAATTTGTACTAGAAACAGAAGAAGGCCTACATGCAAGACCTGCCAGTATGTTGGCAAAAGCGACCATGAAATACAAATGTGATATTAAGCTTTTTAAGGACAAGGATAAAACCAACGCCTATCAACCTAAGAGTATTCTGTCTTTGATGAGTGTGGGTGCCGGAAAAGGTGAATATCTGACTTTTGTTACCGAGGGTGATGACGAAGGAGAAGCGATGCGCTCTATAGAGAATCTTTTTGCTTCAAATTTTCAAGGATAGTAAAGACAGTTGTAATATTGCACAAGTAAATTTATAATTAAATGCTTTATTTGGTAAAAACTATTGACAGATATTATAAGACCATGATAGGATATTCTTATACAAAGCAATAAGGTGTGTTACTGTTTAATCAGGCATAAACCAAAAGGAATAATTTTGGCTTATGCCTTTTAAGTTGGTGAATTATGAAATGTGAAATACTAAAAATCATGAATAACAATGTCATATGGGTTCTAGATGCCAAGAATAAGGCTGAAACGGTACTGATTGGCAAAGGTATCGGCTTTGGTGTTAAGTCGGGACAGCAGGTTGAGATCTCAGAAAAGGTCATTGATAAGGTTTTTATCACTTATGATCAGAAGACGATGAAGGACTACATTGCCTTGGCTGAAAGCATCGATTCAACGATTATGGAAGTCTGTACAGAGATCATTATTTATGCAGAAAAGAAGCTTGGCAAGCTCAGCCATCGAGTTTATCCGGTACTGACAGATCACATTGCTTTTGCCCTTGAGAGATTAAAGAGCCAAATGGTGATAGAAAACCCTTTTCTTATGGAAATCAAAGGTATCTATCAAGATGAATATGAAATAGGCTTAAAAGCTCAAGATATGATTCTTAAAAAAATCGGTATTGATATCACAGAGGATGAAGTAGGCTTTATAGCTCTTCATATCAACGCAGCAAGAGAGAACAAAGACGTTAAAGAAATAATGAAAAACACAAGGCTGATTAAGATGGTGGTTGACAACATTGAAGAAGCTTTAGACTATAAGGTGGATATGGATTCTTTTACCTATCAGCGACTGGTAAGTCATATCAAAGGCAGTATTGAACGCTCAAGATTGGGTAAGACAATTACCAATCCCTTACTGGAGAGCATTAAGTTGGAATTTGCAAAAACCTATGCGATCGCCGCTAAGATTAGGGCAACCATTGAGAGGGAGTTGTCCATTAAGATTACGGATGATGAAGTCGGATACATGGCCATTCATATTGCGAGAATCAGTAAAAAAGCAGAGTTTTAGTATCATATATTAGATCACTTAGTATAGACCATAAAGTAGCGTGTAACTGAGAAAATCAGGCATAAGCTAATTCAATCATAATGATGGATTAGTTTATGCTTTTTTTTATACTTTATCTAAATCATGAAGGAGGAAGATTTATGTTTACAAATGTATTTGGAAAGTTCCAAAAGTTAGGGAAGGCATTAATGACACCGATTGCAGTTTTACCCATAGCAGCCATACTGCTTAGACTTGGTGCGGGGGTCCCAGGTATTGAGGGTATGTTTGCAGATATTATTCTAAAAGCAGGTGCCGGTGTTTTTGATAACTTGGCGATCTTGTTTGCCATTGGTATTGCTTTTGGTTTAGCAAAAGGCAATCATGGTGCTGCAGCCCTTGCGGGTGCTGTTGGTTACTTCGTGACCACCAATGTTTATACGGTCATCAATCCGGATGTTAATGCGGGTGTTTTTGTCGGTATAGTGGTAGGTATTATGGCAGGAATGTTGTATAATAAGTTTCATGATATACAATTGCCGGAGTTTCTTGGTTTCTTTGGCGGCAAGCGTTTTGTTCCTATCATTACATCCGTTGCATCCATATTTTTAGGTCTGGTTTTTGGGTACGTATGGCCCTTTATTCAAAACGGATTAGATACCTTCGGTAACTTAATTGTGACTTCAGGCGCTATTGGTCAATTTTTATACGGCTTCTTAAATCGTCTTCTTATTCCAACAGGCTTACACCATGTATTAAACACCATTTTCTGGTTCACCCATGGTGAGTTCACTAATGCAGCAGGGGAAGTCATTCGAGGCGATTTGTTCCGATTCTTAGCAGGTGACCCAACAGCAGGTGTCTTTATGACAGGTTTCTTCCCGGTTATGATGTTTGGTTTACCGGCAGCAGCCCTTGCTATGTATACAACAGCCAAAAAAGAATATAAAACTTCTGTTGGTGGTGCACTGTTTAGTGTGGCTTTAACCGCTTTTCTAACAGGGATTACCGAACCGATTGAATTTATGTTTCTTTTCTTAGCACCTGGATTGTATTTTATTCATGCGGTACTTACAGGTGTTGCTTTGGTTATTACCAATATGTTAGGTATTTTACACGGATTTGGATTCTCAGCCGGCCTCTTTGACTATGTGATTAACTTTAATTTGGCATCCAAACCGGTATTACTCATATTTGTAGGCTTAGGTTTTGGCGTGGTTTATTATCTGGTATTTGTTTTTGCCATTCGTAAGTTTGATTTATCCACACCAGGACGTGTAGATGAATCCGGTGAAGGTGTTGCGGATCTCATAGAAGAAAAAGGATTATCAGGACTAGCAGCAGAGTATCTTCTTGCCATAGGTGGTAAAGGTAATGTGGTTGAAGTGGATGCTTGTATCACCAGACTTAGATTGACACTAAAAGACAGCAGCATCGTTTCAGAAGATATGGTCAAAACACTGGGTGCATCTGGGGTGATTCGACCCAATAATAAAAATGTTCAGATCGTTGTAGGTACAAAAGCTGAAATCATTGCAGATGAAATGAAGAGATTATTATAACCAAGTATGAACACAAAACTTCCCAAGTAATTAAGTTAAGAAATAACAATGAGCTTGGAGTAGGAGGCTCTACTCCAAGCGCATTATCAAAAGGAGAACGCCCATGTTTCAATTTATGAAGAAGAAAATAGAATTATTTGCACCGGCAAAATGTCAGGTTATACCGATCCACGAAGTGGAGGATGCGGTTTTTTCTCAAAAAGTGGTAGGTGACGGGTGTGCAATCCTTCCTTATGAGGACATGATTTGTTCACCGGTTAATGGGGAAGTAACCCTTGTTTTTAGAACCAATCACGCCATTGGTATAAAAAGTGAAGAAGGGATTGAGCTTTTAATTCACATTGGTATTGATACGGTGGAATTAAAAGGTGAAGGTTTTGAGAACCAGGTAAAATTAGGCGACCGGGTTAAAGTCGGAACGCCTCTTAGTAAAATCGATCGGGATTTTATTACAGCTCAGGGAAAAAGTCTACAGACCCCTATTGTCATCACCAATGATTATAAAGTCGTTGAAGTTGAAAAAGGTGATAAAAATGTAGGTGCACTTATAATGAAGGTTGTTCAGAACAACTAAAAAAGTAATAGAGCAGTAAAGGGTTACTTAAGCATAAACGGTATTCTTATATATAGATTAAGAAGGTTAGTATGAAGTATAGAAAGAAGGTATAAGATGAAAGGAATTAAAGGTGGACTTATATACCACCAAGGCAAATTCTATGAAGATTATGTGGTTTTATTTGAAGATGAAATTAACTTGGTTGCCCAAAGCAATCAAATCAATTATAGAGAAGATGTGGATTGGATTGATGCCGGAGGTCATTATGTCATACCGGGACTCATAGATGTCCATATTCATGGCTACAAAGGTCATGATGTAATGGACGGTGATGAAGCCGGTTTAAAAGCCATTGCAAAGGGTATTACAGAAAATGGTGTCACCAGTTTTTTACCAACAACCATGACCATGGAGACAACATATATTGAAATGGCCATTGAAAACATCAAAAAAGTAATGCTTCAGCCGGTGGAGGGTGCAGAAATCTTAGGCGTCCATATGGAGGGTCCTTATATAAGTAAGATTTACAAGGGGGCTCAGTCTGAAAAAGCCATCTGCTTACCGGATCAAGATTTTGTAGAAAAATATAAGGATGTCATCAAAGTCATAACCATGGCACCGGAACTAGAAGGTTCAAAAGCTTTTATAGAAGCATTGAGTTCGGATATAAATATATCCCTTGGACATACAGGTGCGACCTATGAACAAGCAAGGGAAGCAATTAAATCAGGTGCAAAGAGTGTAACTCATTTATTTAACGCCATGACAGGTTTACATCATAGAGAACCGGGTGTTGTAGGCGCTGCACTTGCTACGGATTGTTATGCTGAGCTCATAGCAGACGAGATTCATGTCCATCCTAGCCTATTTCAAGTGATTGCCAAGATTAAAGGCTTGGAAAAGTTGCTGCTTGTGACAGATTGTATGTGTGGTGGTGGCTTGTCAGAAGGTGAGTATGAACTTGGGGGTCAAAAAGTCAGTGTAAAAGAGGGCACTTGTACCTTAGAAGATGGTACTTTAGCAGGGAGTGTTCTTAAGTTGAATGAAGCCCTTGGCAATTTTGATAAGAATGTGACAGAGGAACTTGAAAAACTATTACCTTTGGCTACCCTCAATCAAGCAACCTATCTGGGGATATCTGATAAAAAGGGTAGCATAGATGTGGGTAAAGATGCAGATCTGGTTATCATGGACCGAGCCTTTACCATACAGTCCACCTTTGTGAAAGGAAGAAAAGTATATGAAATATAGGCATAAAGGTATGTCCATTCTGATGACTGAGAATTATGAAGAAATGAGCAAAAAAGCCGCTTTATTAGTGGCCGCTCAAGTGACCTTGCGTCCGGATAGTGTTCTTGGATTGGCGACAGGGTCCACACCAGAAGGCATGTACAAAGAGTTGGTCGCAATGTACGAGCAAGGTGAGATTGACTTTTCAGAAGTAAAGACCTTCAATCTTGATGAGTATTATCCGATTGAAGAGAACAACCCTCAGAGTTATGCCTATTATATGAAAAAAAATCTATTTGACCATATCAATATCAACCCACAGGAAGTCCACATCCCAAATGGAACGGCAAGAGACGTTGAAGCTTCTTGTGAGGTTTATGACAAAATAATTGAGGCAGCCGGTGGCATCGACCTTCAGGTTCTAGGCATTGGTAATAATGGACACATCGGTTTTAATGAGCCGGACATACACTTTGAAGCGGGTACCCACTTGGTTGAATTGGACGATGAAACCATAGAAGCCAATGCCAGATTCTTCACTAGGATTGAAGACGTACCAAGGCGTGCCATCAGTATGGGGATTAGAACCATTATGCATTCTAAAAAAATCATCTTACTGGCCAGTGGTGCCAGTAAGGGCAAGGTTATTAAGGCGATGCTCTTTGGTGAAGTAACACCGAACTTACCTGCATCCATTTTGCTTCTTCATAACGATGTGACCCTCATATTGGATAAAGAAGCTGCAGCTTATATCATAAAGCATTTAGAAAAATAGAAAACTTAGACTAAAAAAGGTACCTGTAGATAGGACACTCATACGTGGAGTTCTTATTTACAGGTACCTTTTATTTTAGATGTATTTTATTTTTATAATACACATTATAGGATGAATTCATCTCGAATGGGTGTGAACACATCGAGTATTGCACCGTCTTCTAAAGCGACGACACCATGAACCACACCTGGATTTGCTAAATAAGAATCACCGGCTTCAACGATTGTGGTTTCACCGCCACAGGTGAGTTCAAACTTACCGGATAAGATATAGCCGACTTGATCATGAATCTCGTGGCTATGAGGGTCACCAATACCACCTTTTTTAAAATCAAAACGAATCATCATCATCTTATCATTATGTACCATCAAGGTACGTGTTACCAGGTCACTTAGAAGGGTTACTTTTGCATCATTTTCCTTAATTACCATGGTTTCTCCTTTATCTCTTCATACTCAGGTTTTGGCTAAGGGTATCTAGAAATTAATTCTATCATTAAACCTAGGAAGCGTCCATGAAAAAGTTAAGCTAAAGTGTTAATACATATGTGATAGAATGGAAGTAGGTCAAATCATTTAGGAACTTTAATTCAATGAATTCGTCCAATAACTATAGAAAATATTGGATACGTTAAAGGATGACAACCTTATACTTGTGTCATTTTATATCGGACAAGGAGGCATAATATGAAATACAAATCAAAAATTTTAGCTTTTTTTATGGCAGCACTACTGATGGGGTCATTTGGTCTTGACATGCAGGGCGCAACTGTTTTTGAGGATGTTGATGGTCTTAAGGAAAAAGAGGCTATTATGTATCTTTATAATAAAGGGTATGTTAATGGCGTAGGTGAGGGCTTGTATGCACCAAGTGCAACCATAACGACAGCACAAGCAATCCAGCTTATGGTAAACTTTATGGAACTTAATCTTGAAGATATCCGATTCATTAAGGCACCACTGGCCACTGATTATTTTAAAAATGCCAATAACAATGCTTGGTATAGTAATGCCTTCATGGTTACGGGGGTGAAGAATCCGGTTTTCCCAAGTGAGGTTCTTCCGAACCAACCGATGACAACAGAAGCCTTTATCCATTATTTGGTTAAGACGATGGAGCTTCAATATGACTTACCCATGATTAAGGTATTGCCACAAAGTATAAAGGATGGTTCATCCATCCAGCCCAGCTATGAGGGCACCATACAACGGGCCTTGTACTATGGCATTCTTAGACTAGATGATCAAGGCAATATTTACCCTAAGGATTTGATGACAAGGGCTAGAGCCGCAGTCTTGGTCAAAAATGTCATGGATTACAAGGAGGCCCATGAACGTCATCTTGAAAATGCATTAAAGTTTGAAGCAAGCCTTGAGAACACGTCAAAAAGTGACGGCTACGGTATGCAATTTAAACTTACCAATGTATCAAGTAAAGATGCGCTCTTAACATACAGTTCAGGTCAGAAATATGATTATAAGGTCTATGACCCTAGTGGAAATATGATTTATCAATGGTCAAAAGATAAGTTCTTTACAATGGCATTGGTGGATCAAGTGATTAAAAGTGGTGATTTTATAACCTTTAATGAAGTATGGCCCTATATGGATGATGAAGGCCACAAGGTAAATGAAGGTGTCTATAAGATTGTCTTTGAGACCATGTTTTATCTTGAAGATACGTATATGACACTTACAGATACGGTCTATGTAGACTATAAGCAGTAAGCACCATAAAACTCAGTAATCTTAATGAAAGGCACCTTGAAAGTCGGTGGTTCATCCTGCTTTCAGGGTGCCTTTATGAGTAGTTTGACTTATATAGGACCATAAATAAATGGTAAAATAAGACTAGATGATGTAAGATTATAGATGAGTTACTCTTATTTTCAATGCGCTGGTAATAAAAGATAAGGATTGTATATGAAAAAGAAATATATAATAGTTGGCTTATTAATTCTAATAATGGCATTGTCCCTTGGGAACCAAAAGCTTGTTAATAGATCATTAAAAGATACACCTTTAGCAGAAAATGGCTTTATGGATCTAAGTGAATGGGACTTTTTAAATGACGGTCCTATTGAATTGCGTGGCCAGTGGTCTTTTTATTTCAATACATTTTTAATGCATGAAGATTTTGGGGAAGGTACAGATGTCCCTTCATACGCTGTTACCATACCAAGCACTAAGAAGTCTATGGGTCAGATCAAACCATTTGACAAAGATACTTATTATGGAACATTAAGATTGGTCATCCAGTTGCCAGAGACAGATGATACCTATGGATTAAGAAGTGAGATTGTTTTAACAGCTTATGAGCTATATGTAAATGGACAGAAAGAAGATACAGTAGGGAAAATTGGAAGGGATGTCACCTCCAGTTATCCAAGCTATAAGGTTGCCAATACTTTTTTTGATGTAAAGAACCATACCCTTGAACTGATTTATCATACTTCAGACTTTCATTTTGAAGATTCTGCCATAATCGCCCCAACCTTTGGCCTGGCTAAACAGATAGCCTATATGGGAGAAATCGGATTAGGTCGAGACCTATTTTTATTTGGTATATTGCTGATTATGGGTATATACCATTTGAGTTTATATTGGATGCGTAGAAAAGATGCTTCACCTTTGTATTTTGGATTATTTTGCCTATTATTTGCGACACGCATGCTGTTGGTTGGAGAGCGTTTTATACCGAACATATTTGACTTAGATATTATGATTTATGTAAGGATTGCATATATATCTGTATTTTTAGGATTTTCTGCTCTTTGTGGTTATATTTACCATACAGTATATGGTCTATTTCCCAAAAGATTTCAAAGACTAGCATGGTATATGGGTGGCATAGCCAGCCTATTAACTTTATTTATTCAGGTTCCCAGTATATCTATTTTGTTAATCCTTTATTTTGTCGTTGGGTTTATTATGCTCATTTATTCGATGTTTAGGCTTGGGATCGGAATTTATCGCCGATACAAATATGCCACAGGCTTATTGTTTGGATTTGTAATTTTGTCGGCTACTTTTATCAATGATTTTATTTATGAATTGACATTGATGAACAGCCCATCCTTGATACCACTTGGTATTTCCATTTTCGTGTTCACTCAGGCTTATATCATTGCATCTAAGTTTTCTTCGGCCTTTTCCTTGGCGGAGCATTTATCGGTTGAAAAAGAATCCATGCTATTAGAGTTAAAGCATGTGAATGCGAATCTTGAGAATATGGTGGAAATAAGGACACAGGATTTGCAAAAGGCATTGGATGAAATGGCTTATAGGTCAATGACCGATGATTTGACGAAGTTGCCCAACAGACGTGCAATCATGAGTAAGTTAGAGGAAGTCGCAAAGTGTGGGAAAAGATTCTCCATAGGTCTCATAGATGTGGATAACTTTAAATCCATTAATGACAGTTATGGACACAAGACCGGTGACTGGACATTGATTGCCTTGTCAGAGGCGATGAAAGCATATGTGGGCAGTAAAGGCATAATTGGTCGCTGGGGTGGCGAGGAATTTTTGTTGGTATTGTATATAGATGATGCGGAAGAAGCCATGAAACTAGCCAATGGACTAAGGGAATATGTTGCCGGCTTGACATTTGAAGCTATGGAGGCAAACATAACCATTACCATTGGTTTAAGTGTTTGTGAAGATCGCTCATCTTTAGACTATTGTATCAATCAGGCAGACGAAGCCTTGTACCTTGGTAAGAAAAATGGAAGAAATCAATGTCGACAAGCAAAAAGATAGGCACTTGGTACATGATATGCAGTGTGGACAGATGCATAAAGCTTTACTATAGACACGATCACTTAGAGGTAGTATAATTTTCTAATAATAAGAAATACAATAATCGAGGCCTAGTATAATGTGAAAATTTCGCTTTGCTTCATGTTCATAAAGAAGAGAGAGGCTCCAGATTAGCAGACTGGAAGTAATATAAAATGGAATATGTAATCAGAAAAATACACTCTGATGAAACAGGACGACTTGAAGACTTTTTATATGAAGCTATTTTTCAAAAAAGTAATAGGCATCCTTTGCCAAGAAAGGTCATTTATGACCCTTCTTTAAAGATTTTTTTTGAAAATTTTGGCAGAAAGGATGACCATTGTCTCATGGCAGAAGTAGAAGGCAAGGTGGTCGGTGCTGTATGGACGCGGGTGTTTCCGGAGAAAGACCAAGGGTTTGCAAAAATGGAAGCAACACCGGAGCTTGCAATATCATTGTACAAGCCTTATAGGAAAAAAGGTCTTGGAAAAGCACTTATGGAACAAATGCTACAGCTATTAGATTCACTTGGCTATGAGAAGGTTGCCTTATCAGTGCAAAAAGAGAATCCGGCAATAAAACTCTACGAAAAACTTGGCTTTGAAATCGTGAAGGAACTGGATGAGGAGTACTTGATGGTCTATTACTTTGAGGCGAACACATATGAATCAGCTAGTATAGAAGATGTTGACCTAGACTTTATTAAGGCCATGGAGGCAGATTTAGAGAAAACCAGTCTTTCAAAAGAAGAAAGAAAGATATAAAAAAAGCACGCTAAAAGGAAGTCCTTTTAATTAGGGACTTCCTTTTAGTATACTCTTAGAAGGTTAGACACTGCTATAATCAATATGAGTACCAAAGAGATAAGGTTTACTCGCTCTCAGTGGTTTCATCGTTGATGTCATCAAAAAAGTTACCGTCATAGTCTTGAACGATGATTTGATTACCATGATCCTTTGAGTAACGGATGATTTGGTAGGGGTAGGTTATGGCTTGTGTGACCATATCATCTTTATTCGGTAGGGTTTCACTTACGGTGATCAGGACCTGGTCATCAATTTTTGCCACATTAGAGACATAGATATCATAGCCACCGGTATTTCTTTCGCCAGAACCGATATAAACATAATAATAATCATCGTCTTCACGTATGAGTCCAAAGCCTCTTAAAGATTTAATGAATTCAATGCTAGGCTCTTCTTCGACGACAACTTCATACTCGATGGGTTCCCCTTCAGTAGTTGCCTTTCCAGGTGATGGGACCATAGTCACGCGATTTGCATAAGCCTGTACGGGGTAAGATTCGGCAACAGGTCCTTCGAAGTTGACTTTGACAGTCATACCCACGATGAGATCCTCTATGTCAGCTGCTTCTTGGTCGGCATAGACTTTGGTCTTACCATCTAAGCGTACACTGGCCTTATCATAGCTTGTATCTGGGGTTATATCCCCTTCTACTAGGATATTAACTTGATCACTTGAAGCTTCCAAAGAAGTAATGACACCGATAATATCATAGTTTTCTTCCGAAGGTTCTTCAGCAACGGGCGTCGAATCATTTTCATTCTCATCTACTGACGTAGGGTCAGCATTGTCATCTGAATCATTGCTTGTGTTGCATCCGTATAGAAATAAGGCCATTCCTAAGAGGGATATTATTAAAATGAATTTTTTCATAATATGAGCTCCTTTTCTTTTATCACGATTTATTTTTTTCTAACAAGTTCCACTAATACTTTTGACGAAATAGGAAGAAAAAAGTTGCCTATTTATAAGCTAGAATCAATAATATAAGGAGAATGAAGGATTATAGAGAATTTGACATGACAAATTACCTATAACAATGGTACAATAATCATAACAATTATCGAATATTTAGAGAGATTTAGAGGTATTTTCTGAAGTGACGATAAATAAAAAAAAAGTCTGGTTAAAAGGTCAATACCGTTTGGTTAATATGCCCTCAAGAATGGTTGTCGGATGTTAATAAAACGTGTTTTGATTCTTAAGATAATGGGGGGTATTTATGGACTTTATTCTGAAGAAAGCTAATTTTTATGCACTTATTTTATCTTTTTCTCTGTATTTTTTACTCTTGGTAGGTTTTATCATTGAGTATCTCAAAGGAAACAGAAGTTTGATTTTCATTCTTTTTCTTTTTGCATTACTGTTGGTGACCTATGGCGCATCCATAGGCATTTACATAAAAAACAAAGGATCGGTGTTGATTCGATATCTTTTGGCAGGAAGCTTTCTTATACCCTATGGTATATCCATTATAAGTAGTACATCGATGGTTACCTTCACATTTATTCTGCCTATTTTTGTTATTGCTTTTATGTTTTTTGACAGGAAGCTTATAGCACTTCTGGCTACTGTAAGTGGCATCTTAAGCATTGTCTTTGTTGTAAGGGCCATTAATCTGAATTTGCATAATGGGAATACAACCAGTTTGGTTGTTATGATTATCGTTATGCTTGGTTTCATCATAGCCGGCATGATGGTTGGTACAGTGAACCATCAAATGGTTAGAGATATCAATATTTTCTTAGATAATGAGCATAAGAATATGGATATGAAACAGGCCATTGCCGACCATCTGGAAGAAATCATGGCAACCTTGACAAAAACCGCCAATGAGTTGGCAAATCATAGTCAAAAGTCTTCGAGCGTAGCGGATGAAATAGCCATTACCATCGGTGAAATAGCCGTAGGGGCTGGTGAGCAAGCCAAGGATACCATTGAAGGCGCAAGTCATATTGAAGAACTAGGACGAAATATTGAAAAGGAACAAACCAATACCATAGACCTGAAAGAATCAACAGATCAAATAAACAGCTTGAAGGATGACGGAATAGTAATACTAGAGGATTTAACTGAAAAAACAAGAATGAGCGCAGAAGCCACTAAACACATAAGTGAGACAATCATACAGACCAATGAAAGTGCCCAAGAGATTGCAAATGCCAGCGATATGATCAAAAACATTGCCAATCAGACAAATCTATTGGCTTTAAATGCAGCCATAGAAGCGGCAAGGGCTGGTGAATCAGGAAAAGGTTTTGCTGTTGTAGCTGATGAGATTCGTAAGCTTGCAGAACAATCAGACGGGTTTACAGAAGAGATTGCCAGAATCATCAATCACTTAATTGAAAAGACATCCGGAGCGGTTAAAACAGTTGAAGCATTAACGGAAGCGGTGACACTTCAAAGCACATCTGTAGATCGGACCAACCAGATATACCAAGGTATCTCAGAAGCCATAGATAATATGAAGGTGGATATATCAGAGATGATCTTATCCTGCCAAGCTATGGTAGATCGAAAAAATGAAATTATTGGGACCATTGATAGTTTATCAGCCATATCTCAGGAAAATGCGGCAGGCACAGAAGAAGTATCAGCCTCCATTCAAGAGCAAACCGCATCCATGGAGATTATCGCCAATATCAGCCAAGAATTGGTCAAGGTGACGGATGAAATGGCATCGACGATTATAGGTTTTAAGACACCAATACATAAGCAGAATTAAATATTTAGTTCATCACAAATGATTATACATGATTTATGACACCAATCATAGAACAAGCTTTTCTAATACAGATAGCAAAAAAGGCTATCTATAATTATAGAACAGCTTGTTTTTTATTTATGAATATTTTATGAATAGTAAAAGGCTTATAGTTCAGTATACAAAATAAAATATTTTAACCAGAATATTAATGACAAGACATTAAACTTAATGGTATAATAATAAGAACAAATATTATACTATTATAAATTTGTGGTTGTATTATACAAATGATTTATAAGAAAAACAAATAATTACCAATAAAATCCAAAAATGTAAATCATTGTAAATAACAAAGTGGAGGTGATAATAAGATAAGAAGCATGTAAAGAAAAAGGAAAAAAGATGTCACCAATTAAGTACATTTGTAGGTAATAAAAATAGGGGAATAATAGTTGAGAAGGAGAGCTTATGAAAAAGATACTCTTAATACTTGTGATGTGTTGTTTTATTGTTTTAAGTGGGTGCATGAGTAAAAAAATTAACTTAATGGATTATACGGATGTTGTATATAAAGGTGTTGACACAAGAGGGTATGCCGAGTTGGTCATACAATGGAATGGCCTTCAAGATACAATTAATGGCGATGGTGAAACCATTATTGATTATTTAAGGGAATATGAATTATTAAGAACCATATCATACAAGCTTGATAAAGAAGAGGATTTATCAAATGGTGATATTATTAAAGTTACAGTAGAATGGGACCCGGAAGTGACTAAAAAGTATGGCGTTAAGTTTGTAGGAAAAGAAAAAGAAATAAAGGTAGAAGGATTAAAAGAAGCTATTGCCGTAGACTTATTTGAAGAAGTCCATCTTGAGTACAGTGGTGTTGCGCCTGAAGCCAGTTTAACCATTCGAAACGCATCTTCAGATGCATTTTTAAAAACTGTTGAATATACAGCAGATCATACTCGTGATTTGTCAAATGGCGATGTTGTAAAAGTTTCCACAAGACTATTAGAAAAAAAAGCAATGGATTTAGGTTATTTGATAGAAGAAAGAGAAAAAGAATATGAGGTTACAGGCGTGGATGCTTATATTACTGAATATAGTGAAATAGATAAGGCATCATTGGATGCGATGGAGGCTCAAGCACTTGACCTTATAGATGCAAGGTTAGCGACAAAGCATGATTATAACAGAATGATGTATCCCAATAGAATTTTTAGTTCTGCAGACATTAATACAGTTAATGTTATTGAGAAGGTGTTGCAAAACACTTATTTATGTGTACTTAAGAAAGGTATGCCAAAAAGTTATAATGATGTCAACAATTCTATTTTTATGGTTTATAGGATTACTTTAACAGATGAAGACTTAGTGTCGCCAACCACAATCTTTATTCCGATTTATTACAAAGATATTATATTACGTTCCAACTATAAGATTGATGTAAATATTGCTCAGGGGAAGATACTTAGCACGCATGATCGAGAATTTGATAACGTCTATAGATCCATTGTGACTGCAAATAAAGATAAATACTTTATTGAAGAAATCAATCATTAATCGGTAATTAGGTTAATAGCATATGCATTTATAAATAAAGCTTTTCTATATATATAGTATTTAATGGCTATTTTTATAGGAAAGCTTGTTTTTTGTATTAAAGTTACATTACATTGTCCTATTGGTAAAAAAGAGTACCAAAAAATTCAGAAGTATTCGAATCCTATATAAATAGCAGTTTTGTAACATCGCTTAAACGTTTTTTGTAGGCCCCATTTATGGTATAATTTATCTAATAGATAGAAGATACCTTATAAGCTGAAAGTGGTGGAGAGATGGTCTACAAGGACAGGGATAAGTTTATAAAAGACAATATACCTTTTATAGTAAAAACAATTGCTGGGGTTACCAAGCGCTATGTTGAAGTTGAAAACAGTGAAGAATTAGGCATAGCTCTAGAAGCCTTCAATGATTTATTGGATACATATGACGAAGAAAAAGGTCATTTTTACAGTTATGCAAAAGTGGTCATCAAAAATAAATTGATTGATCATATTAGAAAGCAAGCAAGAGTGACAGTTGTAAGTATTGAGGAGCATCATGCGATTAAAGACGATTTGGATGATGAAGCAATCGTACGACAGGAACTCATACGTTATAAAGAGATCCTAAATAGGCATGGCATCAGCTTTGAATTGTTGGCATCTCATAAGCCGGTTCATAAGAACACAAAGGATATGGTTTTTGAACTGGCACTTATGATTTTGAGAAACACTCAAATGGTACAACATCTTGTTGAAAAGAAAAGATTACCTATGACAAAAATTAGTAAGGATTACGGTGTATCTATTCGATTTATAAAGAGCCACAAATATACAATTACGGCCATAATCTTGGCTCACGAGTATAAGATTCAATGTGTTATGGATTATTTTGATTATGAAAGGTGATACCATGAAAATAGAGACCACTAAACCAGAGGCAATAAGACCAGAGAAAATAAAAACCGGATCTATTTTAGAAATCAAAAAGACTCATGCCATCTTGCTATCGGAGGGTATGGAATTTGTCTGTGTGCGATCAAAAGAAGGCATGGCTGTTGGTCAGACCATCTATTTTTTTGAGGAAGACATTTACAGTCCGACTAGAATTAAGTTTAAGAATATTTTGTTATATGCGGCGTCTTTATGTTTAATGCTTATCCTTTTGTATAGCGCAACCCATGTGGTTCGAATCGGACAGCAGATTCCCATAAGCTATGGAATCGTAACTTTAGATATTAACCCAAGTGTGGAGATTCATATCGACGAGACAGGAGAAGTTCTAAGGCTTATACCCTTAAATGAAGATGGAACAAAAATCCTATTAGAAGAATACAAAGGTATGGTCTTGGAGGAAGTTCTAGATATTCTGACCGAAAATGCAGTAAGTACCGGTTTCCTTCTAGAAGATGGTGCGGTTATGCTAACCTATACAGTGGTGAATCAAGAAGTTGAGAATAGACCTGAAATGAGTATGGATGATGAAGACTTTCATGAGGATGATAATTATAGGCGCTTAGAAACATATATGGAGAAAAGAAGAAACCATTACAAATTTCTTTTTGTAAAAGGCACAGAAGAAGGTATAAAAGCGGCCAAATCTCAAGGTCTTTCTCTTGGTAAATACAATTTATTAAATTATGTGAGTGAAGAGATCAGTCTGGAAGAAATAAAAGAAATGTCTATAAAAGAGATTTATGAGATTATTGAGGAGACAGATTTCAAGCAGAATCACAAAAACAATCTCATCTTTAACAGGCAGGATAACAAGCCTCAAGGTCCTCCTGACCATAGCAATGCCAGCGAACAAGGTCAGAAAAGTGCATCAGGTCTTAACCCACAATCATCTTTGGAAGATGAATCCCAGAACGGATCAGAGAACGAATCAGAAAAAACAAACAATAATAAAAGGGATAAAGGCAACTCAACACCCAATATCCATAGTAATGAAAATAGCATCAAAGATAAAGAGACACCAAGTAATAATCATCTTGATATAGAAAAAACCAAAGAGTATGACATGGATCAGAAAATAGAAAAAGAAGCAGATAAAAAAGCAAAAGAGGAAGTAAAAATAGATGAAAAAGAGCTAAAAGAATCAGATAAAGAGCTAAAAGAGGAAACAAAAGTAAATGATAAAGAAATAAAGGAAGCAGATAAAGAAGCAGAAAAAGAAGCAGAAAAGGAATTACCCAGTGGTGAAGAAATAAAATCCTACAACAATATGGACAATCAAGAGGATATAACCTTAGAGGAAGTTAAGGAACCAGAATCTGAGAAGAGTAAAAACAAAGACGTTGAAACAAGGAATGCCAACTCAGATAAGTCCGAAACAAAGTCTAATCCAGGTAATAGTAAAAAATAAGCCATTTGTACACCAAGAAATCTAACTTTATGTTATCAAGAAGGCTAACCCCTTCTCCCATCCAAAAGAGGCTCTCACATAACCCCCTCTTTTGGATTTTTTTAATTCTCCAGCAAAGTCATACTATAGTATTCAGCCTTGAAACATGGCAGAATACGTTAAAGACCTTTCCTATCGAACCATTCAGAAATATGAGCAGAGCTCATAACGAAGCGAAGCTTCTTTTCTTGTTTTTACAAAAATGGGAAAAAATAAAAAATAGGTCTCAAAATAGTACCAAAAACCTATATAAGTATCGTATTTTATAATGAAGTTCCAGTTACATGTTTAGTAATCTGACGAAGACTAAGAACATATAAAGAATCTTTGCGGTAAATGTGTAACCACATATTTAGGGTTAAAACTAAAAAGTTGTTTAGAAGATGAAAAAGGTGAGATGGTCGTGAGGCCAAGGATCAAAGCGAGAATCTTAAGTAAGAAATTCAGCTGCCATAGCTTTGTTTGTGGTGGCTTTTTATATGGAATTTATGACGGGGTGAGACCGTCAGTTATGGAAACAGGGAGATAGGGTGATGATATGGCAGGAGAAATGAGAAGACTTGGTGAGATACTTGTAGATACAGGTGTCATAAGCAAAGAAGATTTGTTTAAAGCCCTTAAAATTCAACAAGAACGAAAAGAACTTCTTGGTAAGATTCTAATAGACGAAGGCATCATTACAGAACGACAAATGGTCGAGGTGCTGGAGTTTCAATATGGTATCCCAAGGGTACAACTAAATACCTATGAAATCGACGAAGATGTCACCCATTTAATCAGTGCAAAAATGGCGAGGCGTTATGTTTTAATACCCATTCATTTGGAGGATGCGACCCTAAGTGTGGCCATGGCAGATCCACTGAATTTGTTTGCCTTAGACGACATTAAGTTGGCAACGGGCTATCAAGTCAAGCCTTTATTGGCATCTGAAAAAGAGATTCTTATTGCCATTGAGCAATATTATAAGAAAAAATCAGCAGACGATACTGTAAGTGAGTTTTCTAATAAGTTTGATAGCTTAATAGACGAGCATGATATTGATTTTGATGCCATATCTGAAGTTAATAACGCACCGGTTGTAAAGCTGATTGACTCAATTATTATACAGGCCGCTGACAGTAAAGTCAGTGACATTCATATTGAGCCGGATGAGTACAACTTAAGAGTCCGATTTCGTATTGACGGTGAGCTTTATGAACATATGCAATTACAGAAAAAATCGCAGCCAGCCATTATCACAAGAATTAAGATTATGGGCTATATGGATATCGGAGAGAACCGCGTACCTCAAGATGGCAGGGTGGAGATGGATTATGACGGTAGGGCCATTGACCTTCGTATCTCTGTCATGCCCACCATTTATGGTGAAAAAGCGGTAATCCGGCTCTTGGATAGAAGCAATAAACTGTTGACCATGACAGAGCTTGGTATTACGGAATACAACTTAAAAAGATACGAAAAAATCATCAAGGTACCTAATGGTATCGTACTGGTAACAGGACCGACAGGAAGCGGCAAATCCACAACCTTGTATGCCACTTTAATGGAAATCAACGACCCTAAAAAGAACATCATAACCGTAGAAGACCCTGTGGAGTATCGTATAAGAGGGATCAATCAGACTCAAGTAAACAATAAAGCCGGCTTAACCTTTGCCAATAGCTTAAGAGCCATACTAAGACAGGACCCGGACACGATTATGATTGGGGAAATACGAGATAAGGAAACCGCTCAGATTGCGGTAAGAGCAGCAATTACCGGCCACTTAGTCTTATCCACCTTGCATACCAATGATACAGCCTCATCCATTGCCAGACTCATTAATATGGGTATTGAGCCCTATTTGATTGCCAGTTCCGTCAAAGGACTGGTGGCCCAGCGGTTGGTCAAGAAAATCTGTGCCAACTGCAAAGTAGATTATGAGATTACGGAACATGAAGCTAAGCTCATTGGTGTAGGATGGATTAAGCTTCATAAAGGAGAAGGTTGTAACTTGTGCAACCATACCGGTTATAGAGGCAGAACCGCTATCTATGAAGTCATGCCCATAACCAGTACGATTCGTGCCATGATTGATAGCAATACCAGTATTGATGTGATAAAGGAAGAAGCCATAAAAGAAGGACTTACAACCTTGTATCAAAGTTGTTTGGATCTTGTATTAAAGGGTATGACCACCATAGATGAGCTATTAAAGCTGACCAGTGGTGTGGATTAAAGGGGGGACAAGAAATGGATATACAATCTGTACTAGAAGAAGGTCTAAAAAGAAGGGCCTCAGATGTTCACTTGAAGGTTGGTTCGCCACCTATACTCCGGGTCAATGGGGAATTGTTGCCCATTGGAGAAGTAACATTAACCGGAGAGAATACCTATCAGCTCCTTAAGTCCATGCTCTCTATAAGTCAGTTTGAGACTTTGGAAAGTCGTGGGGAGTTTGACTTCTCTTATTCAGTATCTGGGATTGGCAGATATAGGGTTAATGGCTATCGGCAAAGAGACAGTTATTGTTTGGCCATGCGTATGGTTAACTTCGAGATTCCTACTTTGGAATCCTTGGGTATTCCAAGCAGTGTGGAAGCTCTGACAGAACTAAAAAACGGTCTGGTTCTTATAACAGGGCCAACAGGGAGTGGGAAGTCCACAACCTTAGCGGCTATGATAGAGAGAATCAACCAGACCAGAAGAACCCATATACTTACTTTGGAAGACCCTATAGAGTATTTGTTTCATAATAAGAAAAGCATCATCGGACAAAGAGAAATCGGCTCTGACTCCCATAGCTTCAAAGATGCGCTAAGAGCCACACTACGACAAGATCCGGATATTATTTTGGTCGGTGAAATGCGCGACCTAGAAACCATTGAGATTGCCCTTACGGCAGCAGAAACCGGCCATCTGGTACTAAGCACTCTACATACCGTGGGAGCACCTAAAACCATCGACCGTATCATCGACGTTTTTCCTCAAAACAGCAAAGACCAGATCCGGGTTCAAGTGGCTTCTGTTTTACAAGGCGTCGTATCTCAGCAATTGTTGCCTATTAAGTCGGGTATGGGTCGGGTACCGGCATGCGAGGTTCTCATACCAACCGTGGCCATTAGAAACCTGATTCGTGAGAAGAAGAACCATCAGATTATCAACGCCATTCAGACAGGGCGGCATCTGGGTATGATGACCATGGACCATTCTTTGAGAGATCTCTTTAGACAAGGCCTGATCTCAAGAGAAGTGGCCATCGAATATGCCTTTGACAAAGAAGAACTCATTAAGACCTTAGTACATTAGGTCTTTAGATAGGGGGAGGAGGTGCAGTATGGAATATCGATACAAAGCCATGAAAGCCAGTGGTGAGATGACAGAAGGTGTCTTTATGGCAGATTCTAGACATGGGGTCATCGAGATGCTAAAAAGCAACAACAGTTATCCGGTCCTCATTGAAGAGAAAGTCAAGATTGGAACTCAGGAAATCAACTTTACAAGAAGTGTCAGTGCCAGAGATCTATCCTTCTTTTGCCGTCAACTTCATGCCATGTTAAAAGCCGGTAGCACCATCACCAAGACCCTAGATATCATGAAGCGGCAAGTTAAGAACAAACGCCTTAAGGCAGCCCTGATGGAGATGTACAACGATGTCCAAAAAGGCACGGTCTTATCTCTAAGCATGAAGAAGTTCCCTAGGATCTTCCCGGAACTAATGGTCTACATGGTAGAATCCGGTGAGTTGTCCGGTACCTTGGAGATTATATTTCTAAGACTCTCTGTATATTTTGAAAAAGAAGGGAAGTTAAAAAGCAAGATTCGTTCAGCCATGGTCTATCCAATCATCTTATTGGTTATGTCCTTGTTGGTGGTAGCCTTCTTAGTGACCTTCATACTTCCCACTTTTGTAAAGATGTTTGAACGCTCAACGGTTGAACTGCCGGGACTGACGAAGGCCTTACTGGGGGCAAGTGAGTTTGCTAGACACAATGGCATTGCTTTGCTCCTTGTAATAGTAGCCCTTCTTCTGATCGGCTATCAATATATTAATTCTGAGAAAGGGCGAAGAAACATTGACCGGCTTAAGCTTAGCCTACCCCTTCTTAAGGACCTGAACACCAAGATCATAACAGCAAGGTTCACCAGAAATCTGTCCACCATGTTGGCCAGTGGTGTTCCTATGCTGACGGCCCTAAAAAATTTGTCTGACATCATCAGTAACAAAATAGTCTCAGAAGCTATTCTTGGTTTTCGAGAGGAAGTTCAAAAAGGCAATGAACTTCATCTTGTGGTCCGAGAAAGCCACCTCTTCCCACCTATGGTGGACGGTATGATTGAGATCGGAAAGGAGTCTGGTACACTCGACGATATCTTAGATAAGACAGCGGACTACTATGATGACGAAGTAGAGAACGCCCTACAACGGATGGTGGCCATGTTTGAGCCTATGATGATTCTTATATTGGCCTTCATCGTCGGCTTCATCGTCATCGCAATGGCACTACCCATGTTTGATATGTTTAAAACCATATCGTAAAATGACCACAATAACAATCAGTTATATTAGGAGGAGAAAGTTATGATGAAAAAATTATGGAAAAGCCAAAAGGGTTTCACACTGATGGAGATTATCATCGTTATTGTAATACTTGGGATCTTAGCAATGATCGCCATCCCAAGGTTGATTGGTTTTACAGCACAGGCAGAGATTGCCAGTGATAAGGAATACGCAGCGGTAGCGGCAAGAGCAACAGAATTATACTGGGCAGCGAATGATAAAACAGCACCAACCATTGCAGAATTAGTAACTGCAAAAATGATAGATGCACCTGGGGATGCGCTACAATATTTTTCGGCAGCATCGGTTACAGTTGACGGTGATGGTATTGCAACAGTAACTTTAAGTGGTACAGGCCTCACAAGTATAACTTACGATAGTGTTACTGGATATAATTAGATATATAATCAAATAGTATAAAAGAATTTTATGTAGCAATGGGTTGCCTTGCAACCCATTGCATACTTGGAGGTGAGTGGGATGGGTAACAACCTAAAGAAAATGAATAAGAACATCATCGCCTTAGAACTTGGGACCAACACCATGAAGTTGGTCATCGGAGACGTGAAGAAGGATGAGTTGATCATTCGGAAAGTGATCCAGAGTCCCATGCCAAATGCCCTCTATGCCAATGGGGAGATTATGGATATGGAAGGCCTTAGTGCCAACTTGAAACATCTGATTAAGAACAATAAGATTCATGAGAAGAAGTGTTTTTGCTGTATCGAGAGCGGACAAATTATAACAAGAGACGTGTCCGTGCCCAGCAGTAATAAGGACACCTTACAAGATATGGCCAAATACGAAGTGGAACAGTTTCTGCCCATCGACATGGAAAACTATAGCGTCCAGTCCGTGGTCATGAAGGAGTTGGAGATTGAAGACAAGCCCTTTGCGGAGATGTTGGTGACAGCGGTGCCTAAGCGGTTGATTGGGCAAATCCATACCTTAATTCACAAGGCAGGGTTGGAACCGGTTGTCCTTGATACTCAAGCCAATACCTTTGCCAAACTCATAGAGAACCAAAGGCGACTTAACGGCAACGATTACCACCGAGAAAACACGGTGGCTTTTATAGATCTTGGATATGAGAAAGTCCGTATCAGTATTTTTCAAAAAGGGAAAATGCGATTTCAACGTCTTTTAGATTTTGGCGGTAAAGACATCGATCAGAACATCAGTAAGTTTGCATCCATACCCCTAGATGAAGCCCAAAGAAGTAAGATGAGCATTCACAACCTGAATTATCCAGTGAATGAACTGACCGATGAAGGTAAGGTGGTTAATATCATCAAGTCCACCCTAGACCATTGGTTTGAGGAGATTACCAAGGTGTTTCGTTACTACAGTTCCAGAAATGCCGTTGCCGGTCAGATTGAATACATCTACATCTATGGTGGTTTATCTAAGATTAACGGCTTTGAAGATTATATTCAAAGCGTTTTCAACTTGCCTACGGAACGTATCAAGAAAGTCAGTTCGGTCACCTTAGACCAACAAGGCCAACTTGATTTGACAGAGATTCTTAACGCCCTTGGCGTTATGTATAGAAGGTAGGTGAGACGATGTCGGATTATAATTTTTTTAACGATCTATCGATAAAGAAAGAGAAAAAAAGCACCAGTTTTGTGGTCACACTCCTTTTGTGCATCCTCTTACTCCTAAGTATGGCTGGGCTTTTTGCTTACAATTATTACATCAGAACTTATTTGGAAGTGGACTTGGCAAACACCAATACGGCCATTGCAGAAATCAAGGCCAGTGAAGACCTAGGTCGTATTCTCCATAAAAAAGATATCTTAGATAATTTGGAGACCATTATTAGGAATATTGAAGTGGCCAATACGACCATACAGGGTCGCCATCAGGTCCAAGAGAATGTCTTTGCTATGATCAGCGACACCATGCCCATGGACGTGGAAGTGACCGGTATTGATATTGGGGATGGGGTCATTACCATGCGTGGTTTTGCTTTGAACAAACCGGCCATTGCTGAGTTTGAACATAATTTACGACAAATGACCTCTGTATCAGACCTCTTCATATCCGAGATTGTTAATAATGAGGCGGATTATGGATTCGTCATCCAAGTTCAAGTAGGAGGTGGTAGCCATGAGAATATCTAACCGTGAGAAAATCCTATTGACCTTGGTACTGACTTTTATAACCCTTTGGATGGTATTTGTGTATGCCATAGAACCTCAGATGGCCAGTCTTAAAGATCTCAAACAAGAACTGCGTATTAGTAGACAAGAGTTACAAGGCCTAGAGAAATTAGTGGAAGATGAAGATAAGGTTGATCAGGCTGTTGAAGCAGCTTATGTGACCATGAAGGACAAGGCTGGGGCTTATTTTAACACCACCCCTCAAGAAGAGATTATTTTATTGCTCAATGACTTTCTACTCATGCCCTTCATTACCGAACACGTTATCAGCTTTGACATACCTGTCTGGGAAGAGGTTGATGGCATTGCCTTCAAAAAAGATGTGGTTCATATTTCTTATACAGGGCAGTATGCGTCCTTACTCAACATGTTAAAAAGCATGTGGTCCTTCCCTAAGCATATCAACATGACCACCGCCAGCATAGTTAAAGCCGAAGTGGAAGAAATTGAAGGCGATATTCAACTGGAATTCTACACCTTTGCTACAGACCTTGAGATTCAGGACGACCTGTATAAGTGGTATGTGGATGATCTCTTTTATAAGGAAAATCCTTTTTCCCCTTCCGTCCAAAGCGATGGCATCGTTCGTTATCTGTATATGGAGGGGAACAGTGAAGTTTTTAACTTTAGCCGGTATTTTGACTTCACAGATATTGCCGGTCATTATATGGAGGCCGAGATCCAAGCTTTTCTGGAAGCCGGTCATTTGTACCTGAACCCTTACCTGACTTTTGAACCGGATCAGCCCATGACCAGAGGTGAGTTTATCGTATTAATGGATAAGGTTTACGATTGGCCTGTTGTGGACAGTGACTTGGACTTAACCACTTTTGATGATTATGAAGAACTGGGCAGCTTAGAGAACGCTTTTGCTAAGGCCATTCACCGTGGTTATCTAAGCGGCTTTATTGTAGGGTATGAAGACAACACCCTAAGACCCAAGGATTCTATGACCTATGGTGAAGTAGAATTTGTAATGAACAAGATCAAGCCGGAGAGTAACTTTACATGGACAACCATTGGGCAATCACTGGAAGCAAACAAGTCTGTACCGGCCAAGAATTGGTCAGATCCCTTTGGTGTATTGACCAAGGCAGAAGCGGTTTACTTACTGTATTACTTTAGATAAAAGACAACAGAGGCTTGCTTGAAAAATAAATCTAACCACCAAATGGATGTTATGGAAGTAGGTGATGGTATGAAGATTGTAAAAACTATAAGAAATAAGAAAAGAAGTAGAGGCATAAAAAACGAACAAGGTGCCGCCTTAGCCTATGTGGTTGTGGTGATGACCGTTGTTTTCCTTTTAATGGGTGCGATGATCACAATCAGTATGGGTGAGAACGATCAAGCCATGTATCAGACCAACTATATGAAGGCGTACTACATAGCTAGAGCCGGTGCAGAATCCATGGCCATGGAGATGGAGCGTATGGACAACGCACACTTTGAACAGTTCTTAGATGAACAGGTGGCAAAATCATCAGATGTATTAGATGGGGAAGGGGACCTAGAAGTTAGTGTTATAAAAGATGGGGACAAGTACAGAGTGTCTTCGCTTGGAACTTATAAAAGCACAAGGGCCAGCGTTAATATCGTCATGTCTTATAAGGACAAGACAGAACTGGACTTTGGCGTCTATGCCAAAGAGGCTATGAGCAATTTAAATGTTGATGGAGATGATTTTGACGGCATACTAGCTTCAGGTGGTGATATTAAATTTGGTACCAGTTCAAAAAATAATGATGATGTTGATTTATCACCATTTACAACGAATCATGTATCCATTATAGTACCAGATCTTTCAAGTTTCTCAATAGCCTATGATATTGATTTAGATACTGATGATCATTTTACTATTACGGATTCTGCTACTATTATCGATTGGGATATGAAGAGCAATAAGAAATTGACCATCGATACTACTTCAGCGAATTACAAAAAAGGACCAGTCGAGGACTATGATGAGAAGTTTAGGCTCCTTAATACAAGTAGCTCCAGTGAAAAATGGATGATATTATTGGTTAAAGGTGAAGCGATTATGGATGGAGACATTGAAGTGACAGGTAATCATAATCTGATGGTCATTATTGAAGATGCTTTTTATCTTGGCGGAGAACTAAGAATTCAAAACAATAATCGAGTTGAATTTTACATCATGGATGAGAGTAATTCATCCCCATCTCATAATAAGTTTAAGGATGGTGGACATGACTTTTTTGATCTGGTTATTGCCGGAAACAATGTTATTGGACATCACGGTTTAAATAAAAATGCTAACCTGCTAAATTTTTATATTCACGGTTCAAATACATTTTCTAACAATGTACTGATGAATACCAACGCAAAGTTTTGTGGTTATATAATAGGGCCGGAAGCCTATGTAAGAGTAAAGAATGGTAATACAGATATTTATGGCGGCATCTATGCTAAGGAAGTAGATTTGCTTGCACAAATCAGTTATGAACAACCAGATAATTCGGATGATACCTATACCCTATACAAACAAATGTCCATTGATTATTGGGAGTGATCATATGCGTACGAAAATACAAAAAAACCAATGGAAGAAAAAACTTGTTGAAAATCAAGGCTTTACTCTGTTTGAACTTATTCTTGCCATTACCTTGCTTTTCATTATCATATTAGCCACTTTTACAGGTCTCCAATTTGCTTTTCATACCATGGCGTCCTCCAAAGAATTTTCAGAGAATACCTATGATATTCAAAGTGATTATGAAAATGAATTGACTAAAGTCAGGACTTATTCAAATATTGAGCCAAGTAATCAGACCATTCGTTTTGAATGGGAGGGGATGACTTCTTTAGATGATTTTGATGCCATAGGCATTCGAATAGATAAGGACACTACGGGTGGCAGTTATCTTGAAGAGACTATTAATATGTTCATTCCTGTTAGAACTGAGCCATAATTCGAAGAAGAAACCCGTAAGGATATTAAGAAGGTGAAAGCATGATCAAAAAAGAAGACGGTTTTACCCTAACAGAGATCATAGTTACCATTGGGATTATGAGTATTGTCATCACCATGATGTTCAGTTTTTTGGAGTTTAATCTTGGAACACTCAGTTATGGCTCTGATCAGATTGCACAAAGTTCGAATCTAAGATTAACCGCTCTAAAAACAACGGAAGAAATCAGAAATGTATTTGAAGTGGAGTTACGGGATAGTCTGGTAGGCGCGACCTATGATAAGGTTATCATCCTTGAAAACAATGCCCTTGTTATAAAAGAAGGTTCAACAACACACCATCTATCCGCAGGTGGTATAAATAGTGTTCATTTTCTCATGGAAAATATTAATGACCGTTATGTATTGAAAATCAAACTTCAGAGTGCAGATCAAGCCTTTGAGACCCAGGTACTTCTTAATAATGTAAAAAATGCGGTTGTGGACGGCAAAGATTACACAGCCTTATCTTTTTCAACAACACCACCTACTATACCATAAGAATCGCTTATATCGGTTTTGTGATACATCTTCTCCTTAATTAATGAATTGTTATTCAAGGCAAAGGGGCTTTAAATAAAATTAAAGTCCCTTTGTCTTGGATAAAGCATAAAAAACAAGAAGGATTTGTGGATAATGAGTGCCTTTTATAAATAAATGTGGTAATATTATAGGAAATAAGACCTATATAATAAATGTCTATAGGCAACAAAGTGGAAAATGATTATGATAAAATAATAATAAAAGTTTTTTTGAGTTTGAGGTTATGACCATGGGTAATATTTTGATATTAGAGGATGAAGTCATCCTTAGGAAAAATTTAAAAGCAATCATTATGGAACTGGATCCTGAAGCAAAAATTTATGAGTCAGGGTCTGTGATTAGGGGCTTTGAGCTCTTAAATGAAGTGGATATGGACATCTTACTTCTGGATATACAACTTGAAGATGGAAACGGTCTGGATTTTGCCAAAGAGGTACGGAAGATAGACCGTTACAAGTTAACCCATATTGTTTTTATTACAGCGGTTCCGACCCATGCCATCATGGCATTTAGCGAGACCCATTGTTATTCCTATATTGTTAAGCCTTTTGACAAAGAACAGTTGAAAGAGGCCTTATATACACTCATTCATTATGGTTATAAGGCAAAGGTCCATAAAGAAGGCAAATTAGAGTTGCACCTAAAGAATTGTATCTTCAAGGTGGATATGGCGGAGATCTTATATATTGAGGCCAGCAACCAAAAACTCTATGTCCATACCAGACAAGATACCATTGCTGTTCCCAATGTATCCCTCAAAAAAATGAAAGCATCATTAAACGACACTTTCATTCAGGTTCATAAGGCCTTCATTATAAATAAAGAGGCTATTAAGGCCATTCATAAAGCCGAAAAAACCATCCAGTTACATAATACAGATACATACATTCCCATTGGGAGGGTCTACTATAAAGAACTCATAGGAGAAACAATATGACATTTGCACAAAGCATTTTATTTTCAGTACTTGACTTGATTGAATACTTTATTGTGGTCTTGGCACTGCTAAAGACCAGCAAAGCAAAACCGATATATTTCAAGGTTGGTATGATTTTGGTAGCAGGTATAGCGTCCGGCTTGTTATCAAATCATATCGGTAACGAACGGGCTTTTCTTATCAACGTGATTGTGGTCATCTTGTTTATTAATCTTCTATTTGAGGTCAAACCCCTACTAAGTATTTATATCTATGTTATGGCGACCATTGTTTTGCTATTGATCCAGTTGACATCTTTGGTCATCGGTCAACTGCTTATTATGGATATGGCTTATTCTTTTAAGTCAGGCTTGGTTGGACACAGTTTAACCATTTTGCTCCTGATTCCAGTCTACAAATTCCTGCCGATTCATGTCTTAATGAACGAACGGTTGATTAAGAATAGAACCTTTAGCATGATTGCCATTAATATATTTATGCTGAGTGTTGGGTCTCTTATTTTTTGGTATACTAACAGCGATGTTTTTTTGATTAATGCCATCAGTTTTGCTGCCATATTCCTTTTGATTATGGTGGTCAATCTATTGTTGTTTACTAGAAGTATGAAAAGCTATAATGAGCAAAAAGAGTTGGAAACCTATGAAAAATATATGTTGGTCATAGAGGAGTTAATGGGTGAGATTAGAGCCAGACAACACGAATATGACAACCATATTCAGTGTATTCAGATGATGTTGAACTCAGAAGAAGATACTCAAAAGAAAATCGAAGAAATGTCGGCCTATGTAGAGGATGTGGACATGGGGAAAGATCTGGGGAATTTGGCAAAGCTTGATAATAAGCTGTTAGCCGGCTTTATCTATAGTAAGAAAAAAGTCATAGAGAGTCAGAACATTGAAATGGACATAGATATTAACAATTATCTGATGCAGACCCAATTAAAGCCTTTTATGGTGATTGAGATTATCGGGACCTTACTGGACAACGCCATGGAAGCTACAGCATCAGGGGGCAGGATAAAATTGGGGCTAAACAAAGAAGAGGGTATGAACGTCATTGAGGTGATCAATGAGCATCCATACCTAAATAGTGACGTGATTAATAAAATGTTTGACAAAGGCTTCTCCACAAAATCCGGTGACCGTCAATATAGAGGTTATGGACTCTATAACTTAACAAAGATTGTCAAAAAACATGGTGGACACCATTCTGTTGAAAACATAAATATCAATCAAGTCAATTATGTGTGCATACGTGTACATGTTCTATAATACTCTAAGTACATCGGGACATTCAGGCTCTCCCCATACCAAGATGCATGCTGTCGTCGTAACGATGAGCGGTGCAATGGCGATGAGTAGTGAGCATAAAAGACTACTGAAGGTTGTAAGTTGTCTTTTTTTCGACATGGTAATTGACCCCCTTTCCAATGATGAGTTGTGTGATATGTATAATCAAACCCCAAACGGTTACCTCAAAAAAAGCATGTTTGCCGATAACCATATAAGCACCGAGATAGATGATGATAAAAATCAGGCTGGCCATTTTAAAGCGTCTGATTTTTTGTATGGGGTACTTAGGTCGTTTGGGTGAGATGACTGGTGCAAAGAGTAATGTTATAGCAAATGCAATAAAGCAGGTCATATAGATGAGCAAATCGGTGGTTGGCAATAGGTGGCTTAAAATCAAGGTACCAATAAAATAAATCAGTGTAAAAGCGACACAACCTGTAAAGGATTCAAAATGAAGGCCACCACTGAAACTACGTAAGCCGATGACACAAAGCAAAATGTAAAAGAATTCAAGAGCTTTACCCATCAGTAAAAAAGCAATAAAAACCATGAACAGCTTTATAAAAGTATTGATAATCACCTCTAATGAATAGCGTATCATAGCTTTTTCATCCAGACTTAGATCTTTCTGAGATGAAATCTTACTATAAATAAAATCAATAATAAGTGTGTGCATAGGCATGAACCTCTTTTAATAGTGTCTATTTTTTTTAGTTTAGCATATATACAATCAAAAAAAAGCCATTAGAAACAAACGGTATGCATAAACAAACAAACAGCTTAATCTAATAAAAGATGCTGTTTGTTTGTTTATGCATACCGTTTGCCTGTTATGGGTTGTATAAGTCCTAGATTATGGTATCATTCTAATTACAAAAACATTATTGATTCACACAACGAATTAATGATCTTTAAAATTACCTTCTGAGGGGAAGTAGTTTTAAATATATTAGATGCCATCCTAATTTGGAATTTCACTTTAGGATGGAAGGAATCATATATTGATCATTTACTTGATTGATATATGATTTTGATTTTACAGTTAATTTCTTTTAGGGATGAAGCGTTACAATCAGACCTAAACCTTCGACAGAAAGATAAGAGGGAAAATGTATGCAAGAAAAAGATAACATATTAATGAACAAAGTCTTAGAAAATAACGACATGAAAAAAATCGTCATAACAGAAGATGATAACTTTGTCATTAAGACGATTTATGATAAAATCAGCAAATCAATTATTGTTGAGGAAAAAAACAAAGAAACAGGTCTTCAGTCAAAAACCATAACAAAGATAGGTATAGAAAAAACAACAGCAATAAGCGCTTAATTATAAATATACTAGTAAATAG
>NZ_JARGDP010000025.1 GCF_029210395.1 Petrocella sp. FN5
TCAAAATATAGTCTTACTTACTACCATTATATCAAATGATAATGTCAGCCTCATTACAATGATATTAAAGATATGCGTCAAGTTGGATGCTCGAGTATGACTTGTAGAGAATAAAAAACATTCCATTATAGAAAACTATAATGGAATGCTATTTTACTCCAAGTTTTAATGATCTGTCATATTTTCTTCAACTATTTCTGATTCAATTATATCTGCTTCACTAAAATCGTTTTTAAGTTCTTCATCAATCACGACTTTAATCCTTGCAATGCTCGCTATTCGAATATCTTTTTTGAAATTCATCAATTTAACACCTGAAGTTATTCTTCCAAGTCTTGATACATCACTGACTCGAATTCTAATGACAATACCTTCAGTGGTTATAATAATCATTTCATCGCCTTTTCTAACCGCTTTCATACCCAAAACATTGCCAGAACGTTCACTGATTTTATAGAACTTAACACCTTTACCGCCTCTATGTTGAACGGTAAACTGTTCCATTTTAGTTCTCTTACCTAGTCCGCCTTCAGATACAATAAGTAAATCAGTTCCTTGAGATATGAGTTGCATACCTATGACTTCATCACCTTCATTTAAATTCATACCCCTGACACCTTGAGATGTTCTTCCAGTTATACGTACATCCTTTTCATCAAATCGTATACACTGTCCATATTTTGTTCCTAGAATGATTTCTTCTTGGTCATTGGTCAGTTTAACTTCAATCAGATTATCTTCATCCTTAAGCCCTATTGCTATTAATCCATTTTGTCTAATATTCTGATACTCCATGATTGAAGATTTTTTTATAACACCTTTTTTTGTTGCCATTACAATATAAGTGTCTTCTTTATACGATTTCAATGGAATGACGGCCGTAATTTTTTCACCCGGATCAAGTTGTAATAGATTTACAATAGCTGTACCTCTAGCTGTTCTACCAGACTCTGGTATTTCGTATGCCTTCAATCGGTATGCTTTACCTTTATCCGTAAAAAATAGCAAGTAATGATGGGTAGATGTAAGGAAAATATCCTTTACAAAGTCATCTTCCATGGTTTTCATACCTTTTATACCTTTGCCGCCACGATTTTGGCTTTTATAAGTATCTGCTGGCATACGTTTTACATAACCAAGACGGGTCATGGTTATAACTGTGTTTTCCTTTTTAATAAGATCTTCCATATCTATTTCAGAAGAGTCATAGGTTAATTCCGTTCTTCTTTGATCAGCATATTTTTCTTTTATAATCAAAATTTCTTCTTTAATCTTTTGATACAATAAATTTTCATCTGCAAGTAAAGCTTTTAATTCTTTAATGGTTTCTTGAAGCTCATTAAACTCACTTTCGAGTTTTTCTCGTTCTAAACCGGTCAAAGCTCTAAGTCGTAAATCAACAATAGCTTGAGACTGTACTTCTGAAAAACCAAACCTTTCCATTAGATTTAATTTTGCATCAGCAGTTGAATTAGATGCTCGAATCACCTTGATAACTTCATCAATAAAATCAAGGGCCTTAAGCAATCCTTCAAGTATATGAGCACGCTCTTCCGCTTTCTTTAGATCATACTTGGTTCTTCTCGTTACCACATCTACTTGATGATTTAAGTAATGCTCTAACACCTCTTTTAGATTAAGTACTTTTGGTTCGTTATTTACCAATGCCAACATATTAATCCCAAAAGAATCCTGCAATTGTGTATGTTTATACAATTGATTTAATACTACATTTGCATTTGCATCTCTTTTTAATTCGACAACAACATGCATACCGTTTCTGTCAGACTCATCTCTTAAATCCGATATACCTTCCATTTTTTTATCTTTTACAAGATCGGCAATCTTTTCAATGAGTTTTGCTTTATTAACTTGATAAGGGAGCTCTGTTATAACTATTCTATTTTTTCCACCTGACATGGCTTCAATATTAGCTACAGCTCTAACTTTAACAATGCCACGTCCGGTTCTATAGGCTTGTTCAATACCTTGGGTCCCCAGTATAATACCTGCTGTTGGAAAATCAGGTCCTTTGATGACTTCTAATATCTCGTCGATATCCGTATCTCTGTCTTCTATTACTCTATTGTCAATAATCCTTGTTACACCATCTATAACTTCACCAAGATTATGAGGTGGTATGTTGGTTGCCATACCAACGGCTATTCCTGATGCACCATTAACCAATAGATTCGGAAATCTAGCCGGTAATACCAAGGGTTGTTTTAAAGATTCATCAAAGTTTGGACCATAGTCTACTGTGTCCTTACCAATATCCGCTAACAATTCCATGGCGATTTTACTCATTTTTGCTTCTGTATAACGCATTGCTGCTGCACTATCACCATCGACTGATCCATAATTACCATGACCATCTACAAGCATATACCTATATGAAAAATCTTGAGCCATTCTAACCATGGTCTCATATATGGAACTGTCTCCATGAGGGTGGTACTTACCCATTGTATCACCAACAATACGCGCTGATTTTCTATAAGGCTTATCGGGTGTAAGATTTAACTCACTCATAGAGTATAAGATACGTCGCTGTACCGGTTTTAAACCATCTCTAACATCCGGTAATGCTCTTGATGCAATAACACTCATAGCATAGTCAATATATGACTTTTTCATTTCATCTTGAAGATCTACTGATATGATTTTATCAAATTGATTGTTATCATCCATTCATGTTTCCTCCATAACTGGTTTCTATTATAAACACTTTAATCATGGTTAAGGTGTCAAAACAATATTTTATATGTAAATATTGTTAAACTTCGTTTTGATCCTTCAACCAATCATGCTTTATATATCTAAGTTCTTTACATGCTTTGCATGACTTTCAATAAATGCTCTTCTAGGTTCAACTTTATCACCCATGAGTGTTGTAAAAATCTCGTCAGCCGATGCTGCATCATCTATATCAACCCTAAGTAGTATTCTGTGATCTGGATCCATGGTCGTATCCCATAACTGGTTTGCATCCATTTCACCCAAACCTTTATAACGTTGAAGTACGATACCATCCCGACCCACTTCATCTAATAGTCTTTCAAGGGCACGATCATTATATACATATTGTCCTTTTTTATTTTTTGTTACTTTATATAAAGGTGGTTGTGCAATATATACTTTTCCTGTTTCAATCAATTCAGGCATATATCTATAGAAAAAAGTCAATAACAAAGTACGTATATGTGCACCATCTACATCTGCGTCTGTCATAATTATAATCTTATGGTACCTTAACTTATCTAAGTTAAATTCTTCTGATATACCTGTACCAAAGGCAGTAATCATGGCTCTAATCTCATTGTTTGCCAATATCTTATCTAGTCTGGCTTTTTCAACATTTAGTATCTTTCCTCTAAGTGGCAATATCGCTTGAGTTTGTCTAGATCTTGCTGATTTTGCTGATCCACCAGCTGAATCACCTTCGACAATATATATTTCACAGTTTCTTGGATCCTTGTCTGAACAATCTGCTAACTTACCAGGGAGAGAAGTATTCTCAAGTGCTGTCTTTCTTCTGGTCAAATCCCTAGCTTTTCTTGCAGCTTCTCTTGCTCTATTTGCTAATATGGATTTTTCCAAAATTATTTTTGCTACATGAGGATTTTGTTCAAGAAAATAGGTTAATTTTTCTGATAAAACGTCATTAACCGCAGTTCTAGCTTCACTATTGCCCAGTTTTTGTTTTGTTTGTCCTTCAAACTGGGGATCAGTTACTTTTATACTGATGACACATGTGATACCTTCTCTAATATCTTCTCCTGATAGATTTTTTTCATTATCTTTCAGCATTTTACTGTTTCGAGCATAATCATTCATGGTCTTAGTTAAAGCATTTCTAAAACCGGTTAAATGCGTACCACCTTCAGGTGTATTGATATTATTAACAAAACTAAACACATTTTCAACATAAGAATCATTATGCTGAAAAGCAACTTCCACATAAACATCTTCTACGGTTCCTTCTGCATATATTATTTCTTCATAAAGTTTATTTTTATGGCGATTTCTATAAGCTACAAATTCTTTTATGCCACCTTCATAGTGGAATTCTTGTTTTTTTTCTTCACCTTCTCGAAGATCTTCTATACTAATTTTTAGACCTTTTGTTAAAAAAGCCATTTCTTGAATTCTTTGTTTAAGCGTATCAAAATCATAAACCAATTCTTCGAATATTTCATCATCCGGTTTGAAATGAATATAAGTACCATGTTTTTTTGTGGTGCCTATTACAGTCAAAGGCGTAATAACTTCACCACGTTCAAATCTTTGTGAATAAATTTCTCCTTTTTGATAAACGGTAACTTCTAACCACTCAGACAAAGCATTGACTACCGATGCACCAACACCATGCAAACCACCTGAAACCTTATAACTACCACCACCAAATTTTCCACCTGCATGAAGAACGGTAAAAACAACCTCAACAGCGGATACACCTTTTTCGTGCATACCTGTTGGGATACCTTCACCATTATCAAGTACAGATATGGAATTATCTTTGTGTATGACCACATCAATTTTATCACATCGATCTGCTAAAGCTTCATCTACTGCATTATCAACTATTTCATACACCAAATGGTGCAAACCTCTTGATGACGTACTACCAATATACATACCCGGGCGTTTTCTAACTGCTTCCAGACCTTCAAGTATTTGTATCTGTGTAGCATCATATTCTTGATTTATGTTCATGAATGACCTCCTAAATTCGTGCAACAGAAAAAATGCACATCTAATTAATTATATATGAGTCTTAAGACTTATGCAAATCTGACTCATTTATTACTTTTGCATCTTTTACTTTATATATCTGATAGCCACTTAACTCATTTTTAATAAAATCATCAATACCTGTACATGTGATAAAAGTTTGAATATCCTTTAAATGCTCAATCAAATAATGCTGTCTTTGATGATCCAGTTCGGATAAAACATCATCAAGTAAGAGTATAGGTGCATGATTGACTTGATTTTTAATTAACTCTATTTCAGATAATTTTAGAGCCAGTGCTGCTGTTCTTTGCTGCCCTTGTGATCCATAAATTCTAATATCTATATTATTAATATCAAAGCGAACATCATCTCTGTGAGGACCAACAGTCGTTGTTCCTTTTTTTAAATCACCGGTTCTTGCATCTGCCAATTTTTTCTTATAGTCTTCTACACTGACATCATTTTCATACATCATATCAATGGTTTCTTTTTTTCCTGATAAATGTAAATGTTTTTCATACAATATTGGTCTTAGATCCTCAATGAAATTTTTTCTCATTTCAATAATTGTTGTACCGTACTTCACCAACTGATCATCCCACACATCCAAGAGATTTAGCATATCCGATCTATTATGGCTGTTTTTCAATAGCTGATTTCTTTGCTTTAATACTTTATGATAATGACTTAAATAATACATATACAATGGTTTAAGTTGACTTAACTCAAGGTCAATAAACCGTCTTCTATCTTTTGGTCCATTTTTTATTAAACCTAAATCTTCAGGAGAAAACATGATGATATTAATTAATCCAAATAACTCATTAAGTTTTTTAATAGGATTTTTGTTAACGGCAATACTTTTTTTACCGATTTTCTTTAAATGCACATCTATGGTTTCAATTATATCATTTTTTTCAAAAACCATATAGACATGAGCATCTTTTTCATTAATCCGAATTAATTCTTTATCTTTACTTAATCGATGAGACTTGGAAGTTGCACACAAATATATTGCCTCTATAAGATTTGTTTTTCCTTGAGCATTATCACCATAAAATATGTTAATACCTGGATTAAAATCAATAGCAGCTTCCTGATAATTCCTATAGTTATTCAATTCCAAGTGTCTTATGTACATGAAGTTCACCTCATGAAGGTATCATATTTTAATCAACAACATATTTGACTACAATTAAATCAAAACCAGATACCTCAATTTTATCACCATCTCTCACTTTTTTCCCTCTTTGATATTCTATTTGTCCGTTATACTTCACTTCTCCATTTAGGATCATTATTTTTGCATGAACACCTGAATCAGCAATACCTGCCAACTTTAATAATGCACCTAGTTTAATAAATTCCGTATTAATTATTATTTCTTTCATATCATCACCCATTCAATCTAATTGGCAATATTAAGTATTTGTAATCTTCACCTTCAACTTGGCGAACAATACAAGGATTCAATGCATTTGTAAACTGCATGCATATTTCTTCATCTTCGATCGCCTTAAGCGCATCTAAAAGATACTTAGGATTAAAAGCGATATCAATAGGCTGACCTTCTCTTACAATCATTAGTTCTTCATGGACATTACCAAGTTCCGTATTAGAAGTGATCAATAATGTATCCTCTTTTATTTCAAACTTCACTGGACTTTTTTTACTTTCCCTAGCTATTAAAGCTGCTCTTTCAATACTCATCATTAATTCTTTACGATTCACTGTGATCAGTGTTTCATAATCACCTGAAAATAGATTTGCATACTTAGGATACTCTCCTTCAAGCAATCTAGACACAACAATACTCTCCTCAAGCTCAAACAAAACATGCTTATCCGTAAAATAGATAGATAGCATATCAGCTTCATCACTTGATAGTATTTTACTTATTTCACTTAGAGTCTTACCAGGAACAACAACAGCAGTATCACTAAACTCATCCGTAAAATCTACTTTTCTAATAGAAATTCTATAGCCATCCATAGATATTATACTAAGGGCGTTATCCTTGATTTCTATCAATTCACCTGTCAAAATAGGCTTAATTTCTTTTATAGCAATACTAAATAAGGTTTGATGAATCATATCCTTCAAAACACTTTGCTTAATAGAAATACTTGTATCTTTAGTTACTTGAGGTAATTGAATAAATTCTGTACAAGATTGGCCTGGTATATTAAATATGGATTTTTGACAAACAATAGTCGTCATATTACTTTCATCTACAGTTATATCTACCATAGCATCCGGTAATTTTTTTACTATTTCCGAGAATATTCGTGCATCAATGGCCACACTTCCTGATTCAATTATATGTGCTTTTACATGACTTTCAATACCAATTTCTAAATCATTGCTAATTAGCTTAAATTCATTTTGGGTTGCTTGAAGAAGTATACATTGAAGAATGGGCAAAGTTGTTCGAGTTGAAACAGCTTTAAGGGAAGTATTGACGCCATTAAGCAAGTCATTTTTATGACAATTAATTTTCATGATGTGATAAACTCCTCTCCTGTGCAAAAGATAAAATATATGATTTTTTATAGTAATGATAGTAGTAAGGGATGTGAATATGTGTATAAGTGTTCTAAGCCATAAGTAGGTAAGGTTTCTTAGAGTCTAATAACCCTGTGAATAGATAAAAAAGTTATTCATTTTAATCCACATGGTCATAGTTCTAATATAATCATCAACAGCCAATACTAGAGTTTATGAAAGGTTATACACAGCTTTAAATGGTGTAAATCAATAATATCGTTTTGATGTCTTATTCATTATTTACCTGTTATTTTTTTTGTCAGTATATCTATTGTATTTTTTAGAGTCATATCTGTGACGAGTTCTGTTTTTATTTTTTCATAACCATGAAGTACAGTTGTATGATCTCTTCTTCCAATTTCTTCACCAACTTTTGGTAGTGACATATCTGTTAATTTACGACATAGATACATGACAATCTGTCTCGGATAAGCAATTTCTCTAGGTCGTTTTTTGGATATTATATCTGCAGGTGTTACATTGTAATGCTCAGATACAATTTCTAGAATAAGTTTGAATGTTATTTTTGTGTCTTCTTGTGGCGAAATTAAGTCTTTTAAAGCTGCTTCAGCCATTTCCTTTGTTATTTCTTTTGGTAAAAGAAGTCTAGAATAAGCTAAAATCTTATTAACAGCACCTTCAAGTTCTCTAATATTAGATTTAACATTGTTTGCTACGTATTGCATGACATCATCTGGAAGATCTAGATTTTCTATTTCAGCTTTTTTCCTTAAAATAGCCACCCTAGTTTCAAAATCAGGTGCTTGTATATCTGCAATTAAGCCCCATTCAAATCTTGATCTTAATCGTTCTTCTAAGGTTTCGATTTCTTTTGGTGGTCGATCAGAGCATATAATAATTTGTTTTTTTGCTTCATATAAGGTGTTAAAAGTATGGAAAAACTCTTCTTGTGTTCTTTCTTTTCCTGCAATGAACTGTATATCGTCTACTAGAAGGACATCAATACTACGATATTTTTTTCTAAACTCTTCATTTTTATCATCTCGAATAGAGTTGATAAGTTCATTGGTGAATTTTTCAGATGAAACATAAAGAACATTGGCTTTAGAATCATCATCTAATATGAAATGAGCTATGGAATGCATTAAATGTGTTTTTCCTAATCCAACACCACCATAAATGAAAAGTGGATTATAGGCCTCAGCAGGTGCTTCTGCGACTGCTAAAGAAGCTGCATGTGCAAATTTATTATTGTTGCCTACAACAAAAGTGTCAAAAGTATATCTGGCATTTAAATTTCTTTGATCACTGGTGTTGTTATTAGAAAAACCAATCAAGTTGTTGTTTGAATTCGATTTAGTATCAAAATCTAAACTTTGATTAGGTAGAACAAATTGTATATCATAGATTTTCCCCATGACTTCGTTAATAGCGATTTGAATGGATTTATAGTATTTCTTTTCAATAACATTTTTGGCCATTTGATCATCTGCTTCTAGAATAATCAAATCACCCATTACTTTAACAGGTTCAAGTTTTTCCAAAAATGTTTTGTAAGATATAATGGATATATCCGATTCGTATCTTAAAAGATTTTTTATGTCATCCCACTTGTTGATAATTGGATGATCCATTAAAATACCCCCTTTTGTATTATAGTATAGTAGTAGGTTTAAAGCGTCAAAACTATATAGTTGAGCTTTAACCGTATTAGGCTTTATTCTCTCAATATATGTTTAAGAACAGATATATAACCTGAGACATTAGTTTAATCATGTTGACGGATACATCCATTAACATGATTAAAATTCTAACCAAGTATTCAATACGGACAAATGTGTATTGTTATATAACTGTTAATAACTAATAATAGGAAGTTCTTTTACATACTGGTAAATTATTCAACTTTCAAACGTATTAGATTATACCAAGTTGTTAGCTTAGAGCTAAAATATAAGGGAAAGTTGAAACATATTATAAAAGTTCTATTTAAAGAAATGAAGTCTATTATATATAATACTCTATCAATAGAAGGATTTCAATTGAAGTTTTTGCTTGAAAAAGATTTATAATGTGTATGAAAGACGAAAAAAAACTGTGGAAAGTGTGTATAATTATTTTATACTATGGTTATACACACCATACACTTAATAGTTATCAAAATTGTCATAACCACCTATTTTAAAGGGATTTTTGTATTATATTCAAAGATTAATAAACAGAATATAAGAATAAAAACAAGGTTTTATCCACATATTTAATGGATGGTGTGGATAAATATATTTAAACAAGTTATCCACAATTAACCAAATGATTTTCATTTTTATGTGGATAAACTAAATAAAAATTATTTAAAGCTTTTTTTTCTTGACTCTTAAGGGTTTTGTGACTATAATTGAAATGGTGCTTTTGAAGCAACAATTTTAGCAAATTAATTATAATTATTAATTTGATATAGCTTTTACGAACTATATAAGGAGGTGCATATCAATGAAAAGAACTTATCAGCCTAAAAAAAGACAGAGAAGTAGAGAACATGGCTTTCGAAAAAGAATGAAAAATAAGAGCGGTAGAAATGTTTTAGCTAGAAGAAGAGCTAAAGGCAGAAAGAAATTGTCAGCATAGGCCGCATTTATGTGGCCTTTTATTCTTATATTCAATTATGAGTGATAAAATTAGAGCGTTAAAAAACAATGAATTTGTAAAAGTTTATCAAACTGGAAAATCAAAAGCCAATAAATTGTTAATCATGTATGTGATCAAGAATAATGGAAATATTAATAGACTGGGTATTTCTGTCAGTAAAAAAGTAGGTAATAGTGTAATTAGGCATCGTGTCAAAAGACTTATAAAAGAAGCCTATAGGTTGAATGCAAAATCATACAGCATTGGTTTTGATATCGTAGTTATCGCCAGAAATACAGCAAAAGCTAACAATTATCATGAAATTGAAAGTGCATTAATGCACTTGGCTAAACTCAATAAAATATTAGTGCTTTAAAATCCTACTATAATTCGATATAATAGGATTAATTCATTTATTTGAGAAAAGATGGTATAATGAGAAGAATTGCTATTGGTATTGTTCTGTTTTATAGAAAGTTCATATCACCTATGACAAAATCCAGTTGTATATATATACCAACTTGTTCGATGTATGCCTTGGAGGCTTATGAAAAATATGGATTTGTAAAGGGAAGCTATTTGTCTATCAAAAGGATATTACGATGTCATCCTTTTGCAAAAGGTGGTTTTGATCCACTTAAGTAAAAGAATATATTTGGGTAACTATAATTAGGAGGATTCATTCATGTTTTTAGATCACATGGTTTTACTCACTCAAAACACAACATTTATAATTGGGCCTATAGCTCAGTTGTTTGGCATTATTATGGACACAATTTATAATATTTTTAATAATATGGGCATCAAATCTTTAGGTATAAGTATTATTGTATTTACTTTAATTGTTAGAACCTTGATGTTACCTCTTGCATTTAAACAACAAAAATCAATGCAGGAAATGCAAAAAATCCAGCCTGAGTTAAAAAAAATACAAGATAAATATAAAAATAAAAAAGATCCCGAATCTCAGCAGAAATTTCAAATGGAAATGAACCAGCTTTATAAAGAGCACGGTGTGAGCCCTTTTGGTGGTTGTCTCCCTGTTTTGGTACAGTTTCCAATTATTATTGCATTGTTTCAGGTACTTAGAAATTTACCGGCCTATATAAAAAGCATAGGCTTAATATATGAAGATATTGCTCATATTGTTGTTCCTGTAGAAGGATCTGAAAGCATACTATCTCAATGGGCCAGTGAAGTCATGGTAAAGAATTTTGATGTAGCAAATATTCCAATGGTTATTGATGTTTTGGCAAAATTCAGTTCTGAGCAATGGACCATTTTTATTGAACAATTTAACTCTGTTGCTCATCTCATAACACCTAGCTTAGAAAAAATTACAGAAATGTATATGTTCCTAGGAATCAATTTGGCAGACAAACCAAACTTGATGTCTATTGGAATTTTACTACCATTATTAAACGTTGTGGTACAATTCATGGTTATGAAATCAAGTACAGCATCGGCTGCGGCAGAACAGAATTCAACACAAAAATCCATGTTGTACACCATGCCTCTAATTACGGCATTTTTTGTTTCAACAATGCCTGCAGGTTTAGGTTTATATTGGTTAGCTAGTAGTATATTCCAATGGGCACAGCAAGTTGTCATTAATAGTCATTTAAAAGATAAAGAGAAAAAATAGGAGGGATCGGTCTTCATGAAGTATGTTGAGAAACAAGCGAAAACTGTAGAAGACGCTATAACCGAAGCGCTGGTTGAAATGGGTGCTACTAGTGATCAGGTTACGGTAGAAGTTATTGAAAAAGGACCTAGCGGTTTAATGAGTATTTTTAGTAACAAGTTAGCAAAAGTCCGAGTATATAAGAAAATCAATGTTGAACAAGTTGCTTATGACTTTTTAGAAGAAGTATTTCAAAAAATGAATATTGAAGTTAATATTCAGGTTACTTTAGATGACCATAACAATATGACAGTGGATTTAAGTGGACCTAGTATGGGTGTATTGATTGGTAAAAGAGGACAGACACTAGATTCTTTGCAATATTTAGTTAGTTTGGTTGTAAACAAAGAGGCAGATAGTTATATGCGTGTTAAGTTAGACACGGAAAACTATAGAGATCGACGTAAAGAGACTTTGGAAACCTTGGCTAAGAATTTGGCACATAAGGTAAAAATTACGAAGAAAAAATTTATATTGGAGCCTATGAATCCTTATGAGCGACGTATAATACATTCAACTTTACAAAATAATAAAAATGTTGAAACGCATAGTGAAGGTGATGAACCTTATAGAAAAGTTGTTATAACACCATCATCAAAAAATACGAATAAGCCAAAAGAGTCTACTGGGCCAAAAACCAATCATAAGAGAGTTATAAAGAAGCCGTGATTTATACAGAAACAAGAAACCCATGCTAAGGCATGGGTTTTATTAGATAAAGGAGCTTAATATGTTAAATGATACTATTTGTTCCATTGCAACAGCTTTATCCCCCTCAGGTATAGGAATTATACGTGTTAGTGGTGATAATAGTATTGCAATCGTCAATAAAATTTTCAAATCAGTTCATAATAATTTAAAATTAGATCAAGTTAAGTCTCATACCATTCATTATGGTCATATTATAATGCCAACTACCGATGAAATTATAGATGAAGTTATCGTATCTGTTATGAAGGGGCCACATAGTTTCACACGTGAAGATGTGGTAGAAATTAATTGTCATGGTGGAATTATGATACTTGAGAATGTCCTTAAGCTTGTTTTGACCATGGGAGCTAGGCTTTCTGAACCAGGAGAGTTTACAAAAAGAGCTTTTATGAATGGACGTATTGATTTATCTCAGGCTGAGGCGGTTATTGACATCATCAATTCAAAAACTCAATTATCCCTAAAGTCATCTGTTAACCAACTCAATGGACAATTAAGTAAAAAGATGGATTTTATTATGAATCAATTAATTCATTTGATAGCACATATAGAAGCTTCCATTGATTATCCGGAGTATGATATAGAGGCACTTAACGAGAACAAAGTAAAATTAGATATTGAAATAATTATTAAAGATATTTATGAATTGATGCAATCATATGATAGTGGAAAATTAATAAGAGAAGGCATAAGTACTGCGATAATAGGAAAGCCAAATGTAGGAAAATCCTCTTTACTTAATGCGATGTTAAAAGAAGATAGAGCAATTGTAACAGACATTCCCGGTACAACCAGAGACGTATTAGAAGAATATATGAATATTCATGGTATCCCTTTGAAACTGGTTGATACAGCGGGTATAAGAATAACCGAAGATCAAATAGAAAAAATTGGTGTACAGAGATCAAAATCAAAACTTGAGGAAGCGGACTTAATAATTTTTGTATTGGATGCTTCAAGAGCTTTGGATGAGGAAGATTTACATATAATAGAATTAATTAAGGACAGAGAAGTCATTTGTCTTTTCAATAAGATGGATTTAGATGAAAAAATTGATCGAAAAAGGATAGAGGCTATATTAAATCATGGCTGTATGATTGATATTTCTGCCAAAAATATAGAAGGTATAGATGCACTTGAACATGCTATTAAGGATATGTTTTATCTTGGTGAAATTGACGTGAACAATGATCTTTACATAACGAATGTTAGACATAAGAATGCATTAGAAAAAGCTTTGCTTAGTTTAAATGAGGTGCTGGAGTCAATTAACAATAGGATGCCGGAAGATTGCTGGTCCATAGATTTGAAAAACGCTTATGAGAACTTAGGTATTATAACAGGTGATACAGTTAATGAAGATGTGATAAAAGAAATATTCAGTCGTTTCTGCTTAGGTAAATAATCTCATACCATTGATTAGATTGGAGTACATAATGAAAAGTAATAATGAAATATATGAAGTAATTGTTGTAGGTGGTGGGCATGCAGGTTGTGAGGCAGCCTTGGCAAGCGCAAGGCGAGGTATTAAAACCATATTATTTGCTGTGAACTTAGACAGTATAGCTATGTTGCCTTGTAACCCTAGTATAGGTGGAACGTCAAAAGGACATTTGGTACGAGAAATAGATGCTTTAGGTGGAGAAATGGGTAGAAATATTGACAAAACATATCTTCAGTCGAGGATGTTAAATACAGGAAAAGGACCTGCTGTTCATTCATTAAGAGCCCAGGCTGATAAACATAAGTATGCCGGTACAATGAAGAGGACTTTAGAACAGCAAGAGAATCTACATATACGTCAATCAGAAGTTGTGGATATTATAGTTGAGAATCAGGAAGTTAAAGGTATAAAAACTGTTTCTGGCACTATATATGAAGGTAAGGCAGTGATTATTGCTACAGGAACCTATCTTAAAGCAAAATGTATCTACGGGGAAGTTGAAATAAATAGTGGCCCCAATGGCCTTCAAGCTGCCAACTACTTAACAGATGCACTTAAAAAAAATGGAATCAATATGTATAGATTCAAAACTGGGACGCCGGCAAGAGTCGATGCTAACACCATAGACTTCACCAAAATGGAAGCGCAAGACGGTGATTTAAAAATAGTACCATTTTCTTTTGAAAATAGAGCATCAGACATAGAAAGAGAACAAATACCATGTTGGCTTGCTTATACCAATGCAGTCACCCATGAAAAGATTAGAGAGAACTTAAGCAGATCACCACTTTATAGTGGTGTCATTGAGGGAACGGGTCCAAGATATTGCCCTTCTATAGAAGATAAAGTTGTAAGATTTGCAGATAAAGAACGTCATCAAATTTTTCTTGAACCGGAAGGTGAAGACACATCTGAAATGTATGTACAAGGCATGTCAAGCTCTTTACCGGAAGATGTTCAAAAAGCAATGTTAAGAACCATACCAGGTATGGAAAATTGTCAAATAATGAGAACAGGCTATGCCATTGAATATGATTGCATCGATTCTTTACAGTTACATCCAACTTTAGAGTTCAAAGAAATTAAAGGTTTATTTAGTGCAGGTCAATTTAATGGTAGTTCCGGTTATGAAGAAGCTGCTGCTCAAGGATTGATTGCTGGTATAAATGCAGGGCAAAGAGTTTTACATAAAGACATGGTAGTAATCAATCGTTCAGAAGGCTATATTGGCGTTTTGATAGATGATCTTGTAACAAAAGGAACAAAAGAACCATACAGAATGATGACATCTAGAGCTGAGTATAGATTATTGTTAAGACAAGATAATGCAGATTTAAGATTAACAGATATTGGTTTTAAGGTTGGACTAATTACAGATTTGCGGTATGCAAAATTTTGTGCTAAAAGAAGGGCAATTGAACAAGAAGTAAAAAGATTGAAAAATACAACAGTTGGTGTAAAGCCGAAGGTTTTAACTTATTTGAAAGAGAGAGGCAGTACACCTCTAAAATCTGGTGCTACCCTAGGAGAATTGCTAAAAAGGCCAGAAATTGATTATATGTCATTAGGGGTCATTGATATAGAAAGGGTACCTTTAGAAGCTGATATCATAGAACAAGTCGAGATAATATTAAAGTATGAAGGTTATATCAAACGACAAGAACTACAAGTGGAACAGTTTAAAAAACTAGAGCAAAAATATATACCTGAGGCCATAAATTACGATGAAGTCTATAGCCTTAGACTTGAAGCAAAACAGAAATTGAATACGGTAAGACCGATATCAATTGGACAAGCATCTCGTATTTCAGGCGTTTCTCCTGCAGATATATCTGTGTTATTGGTATATTTAGAACAATATAGATCTAAGATTGGAAATGATGATGAACATAAATAAAATAATAGAAAGTTTTAAAGTTATTGGTATTAATCTAAGTGATCAGCAAGCAAAACAGTTTTCTATTTACTATAGTGAACTTATCTTATGGAACGATAAAATAAATTTAACGTCTATTTTAGAAGAGGATGCAGTTCTTTCAAAACATTTTGTGGATAGTGTTCTTTCCACAAGAGTGATGAACTACAAAGATGTAAAAAAATTAATTGATGTGGGAAGTGGTGCTGGTTTTCCTGGCATCCCACTCAAAATAATATACCCTCATATTGAGGTTGTTTTGTTAGATGCTTTAAATAAGAGAGTTGCATTTTTAAATCATATTATAAAGAAACTTGATCTAAGTAACATTTATGCGATACATGGACGTGCTGAAGATCTCGCTAGAACAGAATTACGTGAATCTTTTGATCTGTGCGTATCTCGGGCTGTTAGCCAGTTGAATGTTTTGTGTGAGTATTGTTTACCTTTCATTTCGAACAAGGGTCTTTTTATTTCTTATAAAGGAAATAAAACCCTTGAAGAACTGGATCAAAGTAAGAATGCAATACTTATTTTAGGAGGAGTGTTGGAACGTGTTGTTGAGGATGTATCTTTAGATGCTAATACAGATCGAGGTTTTGTAATGATAAGAAAAGTGTTTGAGACAGATATGAGGTACCCAAGACGTTCAGGAAAACCATTAAAGAAACCCTTATAATTATTTCCCAGGAAATAAGTTCTATGCTATAATGATGAAGAAATGACAAACAATGTTTATAAAGGTGGTTATTTAATGAATCCTGATTTATCTTATCAAGTATTTCAAGTTCCTATAGAATCCATAAGACCTAACCCTAATCAGCCTAGGTATAGATTTGATGATGATATGCTATCTGAGTTAGCAGAATCAATAAGATTGTATGGTATTATGCAGCCTATTAGCGTTCGACTAATCGAAACAAATCAATATGAGTTGGTGGCTGGTGAAAGAAGATTAAGAGCAGCTAAATTATTGTATATGACGAGTATTCCGGCATTAATAATAAATGTTACAGAAAAAGACAGTGCCATTCTGGCACTAATTGAAAATCTACAGCGCGAGAACTTAAACTATATTGAAGAAGCTAAAGGGTTTGCTCAACTTATTTCAAACTATGGTTTAAAACAACAAGAACTTGCGAATCAACTAGGGAAGAGTCAATCATCCATAGCCAATAAACTAAGATTACTTAATCTTTCTGAAAAAGTACAAGAGGTATTATTAAATGCAGATTTAACGGAGCGCCATGGTAGAATATTGTTGAAGCTTGAAAAAGAAGAAGATCAGCTGGTAATTTTAGAACGAATGATTAATGAAAAATTAAATGTAAGTCAAAGTGAAAAGCTCGTTAATAAAATATTGGCCAATCAAAGTTTAAATAAAGAGGAAGTCTTAGAAAAAGCAATGGTAAAAGGTTATTTAAAAGATATTCGCTTATTTACCAATACTATTAAACAAGCTGTAGATATGGTAAAACATTCGGGAATAGATATTAATTATCAAATTAAGCAGACAGAGGAAGCGTATGAAATTAGTATACGAATTCCTATGGAGGATTAAGCACATATGATAGAAGCACGATATGTATTTGGAAATGAAGCTATGCAGTTAAGTGGCGGTATAAGATATGAAGTGTTTACAGAGGAACAAGGCGTAGACATCCAGTATGAACGCGATTTTTATGATTATTTTGCCCATCATGTAGTTGTAATGAAGGATGACTTACCTCTTGCTACAGGAAGATTGATCTTTACGAATGAGGTATTTTTAATCGGACGCGTAGCGGTTTTGAAGGACCACAGAGGCAATAATTATGGTGATCTTGTCGTAAGAATGCTCATAGATCGTGCTTTTAGCATTGGTGCAGATGAAGTTGAGGTACATGCACAATTGTCAGTACAAGGATTTTATGAAGGCATTGGTTTTATCCCGATAGGAGAAGCTTTTTATGAAGAAGGTATTGAGCACATAAAAATGGTTGTTGATCAAAAAAGTTTGCAAAAAAGTTGTCAGTAGAAATAAAGTTAAAATAGCATATAAATATCAGATAATTTTTATGTAATTAAAAAAAGACAAACGCACATAAGCGCTTGTCTTTTTTTACAAATAAGATGAATTATTATAAATCTTAATGAAGATATACCATAAGAATTTCTAAGGTAGATTCAGGTTTTTCTATATGTGGATAGTTTTTAGTACGATCAATAGTAGAAACCTCAATAGCTGGATTTAGGAACTTGTAGTCGTAGAGGATGGCTTCATAATCACCTATAATTCGTGTACCTTGTATTATAAAAATATTATTATTAATTTTTGATATTGCTTCCTTAATATTAACATTATTAAAATGGCACAAGTCAGAAGCATAAGTGTACTTAGAAGCGCTACCACTTAGATGGGCAGCTTCTCTTAAAGTATCTATATAGTTTAATTTAAGATGCATAGGATTATAAAATTTTTGTTTTAGACTTCTTCGAATCATCAGCCTTGAAAATATAATATTATAAAAGCTTGTACCAATAATTGGCAATTCAATTAAGAACTTATTAAGTTTATCTTTACGTTTAGGATTTTTTGCAAGCTCTTCAAAACTCCCGGGGTTTATAAAGACTAAACTATTAAAATCATCAGGATTTTGATAACAAGCCATTGTTACATAGGCATTACTTCGACCACTTGTTAAAACTGAGGTCTTTTCCCGAATAACATTTTTTCTAAAATCTACGAGCAATTGAACAAAAAGATAAGCAGTGTATGTAATCTTTGGCTTATCCGATTTACCATAGCCAATTAAGTCTATGGCATATACACGGTATTTTTTTGCTAGTGAATCGATAAGCTTATTGTATTCAAAAGAAGAGCTATCAGCGGAAGTATCGTGGATAAGAAGAAGGCTAGATCCTTTCCCTTGAACCGTATAGAAAATTTTGCCAAATTTCCATTGATAATAATGGGCCCGACTATGGAATAACTTCTCTTTTATGGTGGCGACTGAGAAAATTAGTCGGTTATATAATAACAGAAGGCAAGTACCAAAACCTATAAGCAGTAATTTTTGAGAAAATTTTTTCAAAAGAATAACTCCCTTCAAAGCAAGCAGAATATGTTGACTACTACTATTATGGCCGAAAATCATATTTATTTCAATAGCAAACCTGTAATTACTCAAAAATAAAGATAATAATATATCATAACCTTGTACACCATGTTGAAAAAGTGATATAATTATATGAAAGGTTAAAGTGTCAAGACTAAGTTTCTCTTGTTACTTACAAGATATAGATTACGTTGATGCTTTCATAACTATATGTTGTAAGTAACAAGTTCAATTTTATGGTTTTGACACTTTAGCCATATGAAAACCTACTATGAAGGAATGTGACCATGTATAAGAAACAGTTTAATCAGTTGGACGAAATCATTGACAAAACCATTGATTCTATTAAGGACAGTGTGAAAGAAATAAAAGACATCAGTGATTATGCAAGACAAGAATATCTTGAGCTTGAAGAAGAGTTTTTACGACTAAAAATTGAAGCCACTGATCTGATTGATCGAGTTGATTCTTTAGAAAAGAAGTATAAATTGTCCAAATCTAAGCTTTTAATGGTCAATAAGAATTTTAACAATTATAGCCAAGAACAAATGCAGGAAATATATGAGGCTACAGATAAGTTGAGGGTTGACTTGGCTGTAGAAAAAGAAAGAGAAATGAACTTAATCAAAAGAAGAAATGAACTTGAGTTACATCTAAAATATGTGCGTAAAATATCTGAAAAAGCAGATAAGCTTTCTTATAATTTTGAAATAGCTTATAGTGTGCTTTCAGGTGATCTTAAGAAAATTACTGAAAAGATAGATGATATTCAGAATAAGGAAATTTGGGGACTTAAAGTAATAGAAGCTCAAGAGATAGAGAGACAAAGAATTGCTAGAGACATGCACGATGGCCCGGCCCAAAGTTTATCCAATCTTATTATAAAGACAGAATTATGCATTAAATTGTTGGATATTGACATTGACCGTACAAAATTAGAACTTCAGACTTTAAAGATGTACATTAGAGGAACTATAGACGAAACTAGACGTATGATTTACAACCTACGTCCGATGTCGATTGATGACCTCGGTCTAATACCAACATTAGAACGACTTATTGAAAAAATGAGTGAAGATTTAGGATTTAGTATTGAGTTTAATGTAATGGAATGTGATGATTATAAGTCAGAAGAAATTGATCCAGTTGTTAATTTAACCCTATACCGCATTACACAAGAGGCCCTGAACAATGTTTTAAAGTATTCTAAAGCTACAAGAGTTTGTGTAGATTTAACATATGAAGACACGGGTATAGAACTTGAAATAACGGATAATGGTATTGGATTTGAGGTTGGTGACATGAAGTTAAGTCTAAAAGACAATAAAGGTTTTGGAATGTCTATGATGCGCGAAAGGGCGAATCTTTTATCCAGTGACTTACAAATCGTATCAAGAACAGGAAGAGGTACTTCAATACATATAAGAGTTCCCTTGAATAATAAGGAGGAGAGACATGAGTAAAATTAGAATTATGATAGCCGATGATCATTCTATGGTGAGAGAAGGCTTAAAACAATTAGTAGAATTAGAAGAAGATATTATTGTTGTGGCTCAAGCAGGAAATGGTAATGAAACAATAGAAAAGATTATTGAGTATAGTCCTGATGTTGTTTTGTTGGACATTAATATGCCTGAGCGTAATGGACTTGAAGTTTTAACCTATTTGAAGCAAAATGATATTAGCGCCAACATAATAATATTAACGATTCACAATGAAGTTGAGTACCTTTATAAGGCTGTAGAAATCGGTGTAAAAGGCTATGTTTTAAAGGACTCTGAATCTGATGTCCTTATACGCGCCATTCGTTCGGTTTATGTAGGTGAAACCTATATACAACCCAATATGGCATCTTTGTTATTTAAAAAAATGAATAATGATGAGACTGGCGCAGCACATAATACGAGATTAACAAAACGAGAAATAGAAGTCCTTAAATTAATTACCGAGGGCTTACTTAATAAAGAAATTGCTCACAGATTATGTATAAGTGAAAAAACAGTTAAGAACCACGTATCTAATATTTTCAAGAAGATTGAAGTTTCTGATCGTACACAAGCTGCTGTATTTGCAATAAAGAATGCTATTGTGGAATTGTTTTAGAAGTTTAAAATAATGTTATAGACGATAAATATATAAAAGTAGTAAAGTTAAAAAGCCTCTAAGAAAAATATCTTAGAGGCTTTTTAAAGATAATTTTTTCAAGCTATTGGATGCTATAAGGAAAATAGACGAAATGATATGCATATTTTGCAAAAAAGTTATTCTGAGATGACACATAAAGATGAATCTTTATACTTTGAACTTAATATTGTTTCACGTGAAACAATTGATCGGATTTTTAAGGATGATTTCAAATGTTTCACGTGAAACATAATGAATAGTTGAAGTGAATGTGCTATAATTAGAAAAGAAAATGAGAGCAGGTGTAGAATATGGGTAGAATTATAGCGATTGCCAATCAGAAAGGTGGGGTTGGCAAAACAACGACAGCGATTAATCTTTCGGCCTGTCTCGCGGAAAAAAAGAAAAAAGTATTAACACTGGACATTGATCCTCAAGGAAATACAACTAGAGGATTAGGTATTGACAAAACCAAACTAAAGAACACGACCTATGAACTACTTCTCGGTACGCAGTCACTAGAAGAGACTGTTATGGTAAACATCTATGACAATCTGTCTTTGATACCAGCGAATGTAGAGTTAGCCGGCGCAGAGGTTGAACTAATAGGTTTAAAAGAAAACAGCTTTATTATGAAGAAAATACTCAAAAGCATTGCTTCGGAATATGATTTCATTATCATTGATTGCCCACCGTCCTTAAGCATACTTACAGTGAATGCATTAACAGCAGCAGACACAGTTTTAGTACCTATTCAATGTGAGTTTTTTGCTCTTGAAGGACTATCTCAACTCATGCATACAATTAATTTAGTAAAAAAGCGTCTCAATCCCGATTTAGAAATCGAAGGTGTAGTTTTTACGATGTATGATGCAAGAACAAATTTATCCATACAGGTTGTTGAAGAAGTAAAAAAAGAACTTAGACGTACGAACATATATCAAACCATCATACCAAGAAATGTAAGGCTTGGAGAAGCACCAAGTTATGGTTTACCTATAAACCTGTACGATTCTAATTCAAAAGGTGCAGAAAGCTACCGACTACTGGCAGATGAAGTCATTGAAAGGAGGGTATAACATGGCTAAAAAAAGAGGACTGGGTCAGGGGCTGAATGCACTCATTTCTGACGAGCTTGAAGATGAAATACTGGACCATGGAAAAGGTGGTACCTTAAATATAAGAATATCCAATATAGAGCCTAATAGAGAACAACCTAGGAAGGTTTTTGAAGAGGATGCATTGCATGAACTGGCGGATTCTATTACTCAATATGGTATTATTCAACCACTGATTGTTGCAAAAAAAGATAAGTATTATGAAATCATAGCCGGTGAGCGTAGATGGCGGGCAGCAAAACTAGCAGGTCTTAAGGAAGTGCCGGTTATTGTCAAAGATTATTCAGATGAAATGATTCTTGAAGTATCCCTTATAGAAAATATTCAAAGAGAAAATCTAAATCCTATCGAAGAAGCTTTAGCTTACCAACGTTTAATTGGAGAGTTTTCTCTTAAGCAAGATGAGATAGCCGAGAAGGTATCAAAGAGCAGATCTGCAATTGCTAATACTTTAAGATTGCTAAATCTTAGTAAACAAGTACAACAGATGATTATTGATGAAATGATATCGAGTGGTCATGCAAGAGCCTTGCTAGCGATAGAAGATCAAAATGCCCAACTGGATATTGCAACAAGAGTTTTTGATGAAAAGCTTAGTGTAAGAGAAACAGAAAAGCTTATTAAAAACCATTTGAATCCTAGTAAAAAAGTTAAAAGAGATACTGCCTTATCTGTCCTTGATCCCATTTATAAAAAGATAGAGGATGATGTAAAGAAAATTTTTGGTACAAAGGTATCCATTCTTAAAAAAACAGAACAACTGGGAAAAATCGAGATAGAATACTATTCCAAAGATGAACTGGACAGAATATTAGAGTTAATGCATACGATACAGGATTAATAGGAGATGCACATGGAAATATATCAATATATTAACAACTATACAACAGATATTATTGCGATTTTAATTATCGTTATATCATTACTAACATTAACCACTTTATTGCAATTTATTACGATACTTCGCTTAAAGAAAAAGTATAGATCTTTTACGTCTTTAAGTTCTGAAATTAACATTGAAGATGTCTTAATTAATAATCAAGAAAGTATTAAGAATTTAATGAATGATAAGATGATTATTCAAGATGATATTAGAAAAATATATGAAAGCCTTAATAAGACGTTTGAAAGTGTTGCAATGCATAAATACGACGCATTTGGTGGTATGGGTGGTAAGTTAAGTGCTGTTATTGTACTAATAAATAAGAATTTAGATGGTTTCTTATTAAATTCTATAAATACAAGAGAAGGTAGTCATCTCTATACCAAACAGATTATTAGAGGCAAGACAGAGCAGGCACTATCAAAAGAAGAACAAGATACTATTAAAATGGCTATTGAACAAATTTAGGCTGTGTTAACAAATGAGATTAAGAGAGGCATATTATGAAATATAAATTACTGGCGATAGACTTAGACGATACATTATTAAATGATCAACTTGAAATTAGTGAAGACAACAAAAAAGCAATCATAGAAATGGAAAAGATGGGCATACATGTTGTATTTTGCTCAGGTAGAGCAAAGGATTCTATGATGAAATATGTTAAGGAAGTCGGCGTACATGAAAAAGAAGACTATATTATCTCTTATAATGGTGCGGTCATAGACCGCTTTGATGGTGAAAGAGTATTTTATAAACCAATTTCAGGAGAAGATCTAAAAGAATTAATAGAAGCTGGTCGACAACATAACATTGATACACAACTTTACACGGATGAGATTATGGTTGAGAAGTATACAGATAAAACCCAACAATATGAAAAACTATCAGGATTGCCAGTAAAGGTAGTAAGCGACCTTAAGGAAGTGAAAGAGAGTATAAAAGTGCTCTATAATCATGTTGCTGGAGAGGCACTAGAAGAATTACGACTTGAGTTAATGGCAAAATTTGATGATACATTTAATATTTTCTATTCCAAATCTCATTATATAGAAGTTCTTCATAAGGAAGCAAATAAAGGTTTGGCTGTAAAAAATCTAGCTGAAAGCTTAGGCATTAACCAAGAAGAAGTCGTTGCTATTGGTGATGGATTCAATGATGTATCCATGATTAAATATGCTGGTCTTGGCATAGCTGTAAAAAATGCCCATGAAGGTGTCAAGGTTACAGCGGACTATATTACAGAATCAGAAAACAATGAAAATGCTATATGGGAAGTATATGAAAAATTCATTAAATGATTCAAAAATCACCCTCTACTTTGAGGGTGATGGTGGGTGATTTTTAAGCAAGACTTCTATTAGAACAATGGCCATAGGGTTAACGACTTTATACTTAATTTCCAGTCCTTCACGTTTTCCTTCGATAATATGTGCAGCTTTTAACTTGGCTAGATGTTGAGATACAGTCGATTGGGGTATACTTAGGCAACTTTGCATAAAAGTTACATTACATCCGGGATTCTTAAGCAAACCATCTGCTATGCATAGCCTTGCGGGATGGCCTAGAACCTTTAATAACTCAGCCACTTCATTATATGTTTCTAATTCCATAATAACACCTCATCAAATTTTATTTAAATTTTTTGAATATCATAATATACTAATAAATAGAACAGTTCAATTGTATCAAATAAATCAGACTATGTAAATAACAGTGTTAATAATATTATATGTTTGTTATAATAAGCCTGTAATATTGAAGCACCTAGCTGTAAGAGATCTAATCTAATGGAGGCGTCTTATGAACATAAAAGGAACCTATGAAATTATTCAACATAATATTAGAGTAAGTAAGCTAGCAGAAAAAGTAGCCTATAGCATGGGATTAGATGAGGAAACGTGTCAAAGTGTAGCGGTTTCTGGTTTATTTATTGATATGGGTAAACTATCTATGGACAATGAAGTTTTCGGCAGTTCTAGAGACCTTACCAATGATGAATATGAGTATGTAAAACAACATACAACAAAAAGCACACAAATGCTTATACAAGCAAGTCATGTATCCAATGAAGTCTTAAGCAGTATCATGCACCATCATGAGAACTATGATGGCTCAGGGTATCCGGACAAACTTAAAGGAGAATTAATACCTTTAGGTGCAAGAATACTAAAGATATGTGATGTTTTCTATGCATTACTTGAGAAAAGGCCTTTTAGGGAAGACTATTCAAAAAAAGAGGCTATTTTAATCATGTCAAAAGAAGCAGACCAATTCGACCCCAAAATCATGACCGTATTTAAAGAAGTCGTAAGTACAACCAGAATCAATTTCTAAGAGATCTTGGTGACATAGGAAAGAGGATAAATTGATCAAAAGAATTGCAAATATAAGCGAGACTAAGGCGATTATTGAAAAGTACGGATTTAGTTTTCAAAAAAGATTTGGACAGAATTTTTTAATTGACTCCAATATTATAGATAAGATTATTCAAGGTGCATCCCTTACAAAAGAAGATGTTGTATTGGAAATTGGTCCTGGAATAGGTAGCCTAACGCAAGCCATGGCAGAGTCGGCCAAAAAAGTAATAGCTGTCGAGATAGATAAAAAGTTAATACCGGTACTAGAAGATACTTTAAGTGGTTATGATAACATAAGAATTATTAATGAGGATATTTTAAAGTTAGATATTAAAAAGCTAATTTCCGAAGAAGGTGTAAATCGGATTAAGGTTGTTGCGAATCTTCCATATTATATAACAACACCCATCATTATGAATCTATTAGAAAAAAGGCTACCAATAACTTCCATTACTGTAATGATACAAAAGGAAGTGGCAGAACGAATGGATGCGGTTCCAGGGACTAAGGCTTATGGTGCACTGTCTCTAGCAACAAGCTATTATGCCCAAACAGAATTGGTTACCATGGTTAAACCGGATTGTTTTATACCTAGACCTAATGTAGGTTCGGCAGTTATTAAACTAACAAGACGCACGACACCTTCTGTATCAGTTATAGATGAAGCAATACTTTTTAAAATTATTAAGGGGGGGTTTGCTCAAAGAAGAAAGACATTGATTAATAGTCTAACTAACAGCCAGCCTCAATTTAATAAAAGCCAAGTTATACAAGTACTTGAGACCTTGGATTTAGATGTTAGAATTCGAGGTGAAGCATTAAATCTTAATCAGTATGCACAGATTACGAATAAACTAATAAAGCTTGCAGACTTAGATACCAAAAAGCCATCACTTAAGTGATGGCTTTTTGGTATCTAAGAGAAAAACGAGATATTATTTAACATGTATAGATTACAAAATAATCGCTAGTATGAGGATTTTTTATTAACACGAATACTACCCACATCAACACTTAGGAAAATATTAGCCTCAGGTCTATTTGATACGACGGGTATATCACTAGAGATCTCAGTTAGCTTAGTATTGCTATAAACTTTGCTTTCGTCATCAAAAGGTAGTATCAAATCCAAACTGCCGATATTTACCTTTGCATCAAGCTGATGGATAGGTTCCATGAATTCTAACCGAATGTCGCCTGCATTAGAGGTTATCGTTGCATCAATTGGTGAACGGCTAAAAACAAAATCTAAATCGCCAAAATTATTAGATGCCTTAAAGTTTTGTACTTCTTCTAGTGCATGAAGTCGTAAGGTCCCAGTATTAATTGACAAATCTAGTTGATTTACACTCTCTTCAGTCTTTACGTTAATGTTACCAGCATTGATGCTAAGCGTTAATTGATCTAAGGGTTGTAAAAGATCTATCTTCAATTCACCAACATTCGAACTAATACTAAGGTTATCTAGATGATTCGGTAGGGTCAAATCGCCTAACTCAAAAATTGTTTTCTCAATAATTAAAGTATCACAATGGTAATCCTCAGGTACATATAAGGTTATGGATCCATTGTATGTACGATCTGTAAAAACATTCTTTAAAGTTAATTTGGAGCTGATATGGATTTCTTGATTGACTTGAGTGGCTTTATAATCAACTCTATATTTTGGGGTATCTGGAACCTCCCTATCAAAAATGACTTTAATATCATCTCGATCTTCATGAACAAACAGGATGGTTTCAGTTGTTGCAAGTATTTTTATCCTATCTAAGATGTCAAAGGTCTTCTCCTCATGTATTTGCTTAGTGTTAAATCGACTTGAGGGATTCTTATTATCAAAATTTAAACCATCCAGATCAAAATCCATATTCATTGTAATATTATCAAGACGACTAACCACGATATTTGAATTAAAGAATTCTTTAAAACTTAAATTGTGCTTATCCATATAACTAATTATTATTAGGGCAGCTAGTGCTATAATAGCGACTGAAGCCAATAGTGCTTTCCCCATGATAGTATCAAAACTATTTTTCATAACGATCACCTCTGATTAATTGAATATTCCATTTCACATACTTAACAGTTAACATACACCAGTATTTTATAAACCATATGGAAAGTATCATAAAAAAAGTACCGAGTCCTATTAAAAAAATACCACTACTACCCATCAAAACGGGATGTTCAATTAACAATAAGGGCAAATGAAAAACACCCGGTAAGGAAAAAAAAGTAGAAAACAAGAGCGCAATGCCGGAAAAAAAGACACCAAGACCGCCACCCAAAAATCCTATAATGACGCCCCATATACCGGCATAGATACCTAATACGAAAATCAAATTAAATAAGAGTAGTCCCATTCCAATGAAAAAGCTTTTTAAAAACTTAATACCAACGGGCTCCACAGGCTGAGTCATTTCCTTTTTTCTGTAGGTGGCAGCTAATTGTTCAGGATTACCAAAACGTGCTAAGGTTTTCTCCAAATCATCAGGATTGGACTCGACCTGTTCCAACTGATTTTTGTAATGAGCAATAATACGAAATCGATCTTTTACATTATACTTAGTAAGTGCAGCATCCAAGGATGCTAAAAATTCTGATTGAGTCATAAGAGGACCCCTTTCATACTTCTGTTGATAAAGTAAGTATAGCAATGTATTATTCATTTACCCATATAAAAGGATTAGAATTTAGTTAGAAAACTTGACAAAAAACCAAAAAGTGATATACTTTGATTATCAAACTATTCTAAAGTCAAATCAATACATATCTATAATAAGACATCACATGTATAACAAAAGTATAGACTTTTGATTTAAGGAGCAATCATGAAAATAGCTAAAATATCCGGCATTGGACATTATGTACCAGAACTCAAAGTATCTAATAACGATCTTTCTAAATTGATGGATACGAATGATGAATGGATTTATTCGAGAACAGGGATAAGAAATAGATATATTGCAGTTAGTGAAACTTCTTATGAGATGGCGGGCTTCGCAGCTCTAAGAGCATTGGAAAAGGCAGGATTAGATCCTATAGATGTTGACCTTATTATAGTGGCAACTTTTTCAGGGGAGTATGCTACACCATCTATGGCGTGTCTTGTTCAAAAAGCAATTGGTGCTGTTAAAGCTATGAGTTTTGATTTGAATGCAGCATGTTCAGGCTTTGTTTATGGCATAGATGTTGCAGATCAGTTTATAAAAACAGGTAAATACAAAAATGCTTTAGTCATTGGAAGTGAGAAACTATCTCAAATCCTCGATTGGGAAGATCGAAGTACTTGTGTATTATTTGGAGACGGTGCAGGTGCAGTTGTTTTAGAAGCCGGAGATGACGTTGGTATTATTGATTCTGTTAATTATGCAATCGGCGAAGCATATGAATGCCTATATGCAAAGAATGTTGGTAATAAAACACCTTTTTATGAAGAGCAAAATGAGCATAAGCTAATGATGAACGGACAAGATGTATTTCAGTTTGCCTGTAAAAAAGTACCTGAGATACTTTATGAAGTGATGGAAAAGAATCAAGTCAATCAAGAAGATGTAGATTATTTTGTTCTCCATCAGGCAAATGTACGTATAGTGACTAAAATAGCAAAACGCATGAAAATAAGTATAGACAAGTTTTATGTAAACATGGAAGCTTATGGTAATACATCTGCAGCATCAATACCTATTGCATTATCTGAAATGTCAGAAAAAAATATGCTGATAGGTAAAAAAGTTCTTATTGCAGGATTTGGTGCAGGTTTGACATATGGTTGTAGTTTGATACAATTTTAATGAATGGATACCTTGATTGGTTAAAGTATCAAAACTAAGTTTCCCTATATTTCATTCAACATATAGATTACGTTGATACATTCATAACTATATATAGAATGAAATAGTTCAACTAAATAGTTTTGTCACTTTAACCTGATTAAAGTATCAAAACTAAGTTTCCCTATATTTCATTCAACATATAGATTACGTTGATACATTCATAACTATATATAGAATGAAAAGTTCAACTAAATAGTTTTGTCACTTTAACCTGATTTAAGGGTTCAAATAAAGTGTTTTGATAACAAAAACAAGATAATAGATTATAGGAGGCAATAACATGACTTTAGAAGCGTTAGTAGAAATCATTGTAGAAGAATTAGATGTAGATGCAGCAGAGGTAGTGCCAACAGCATCATTTATTGATGACTTAGGTGCGGATTCATTGGATCTTTTTGAATTAGTAATGAGTATTGAAGATGCATTTGGTGTTGCAATACCAAATGAAGAACTGGCTAATATTAAGACCGTTCAAGATGTTCTTAACTATGCTGAGGCAAATGCTTAAACAATAGACAAAAAAGGTAAAAAGAACTTTTATTTTAAATAGAGGTTCTTTTTACCTAAATAAAAAAAGGTGTCAAGGAGAATGAAAATGAGTAAAATTGCTTTTATTTTTCCGGGCCAAGGTGCTCAACATGTGGGCATGGGTCAGGAAATTATTACCAATTACGTTGAAAGTAAGAAAGTGTTTGACCAGGCCAATGACTTATTAGATTTTGACTTATATGAATTATGCAACACTGAAAACACAAAAATTAATGATACAGCCTATACCCAGGTGGCATTGCTATCGGTATCCATAGCTACATTAAAAGTCATAGAAGACATGGGTGTCAAAGCGGACTATCTTGCCGGCTTGAGTCTAGGTGAATATAGTGCTCTCGTCGCAAGTGGGTTACTGAGTTTTGATGAAGCTATTGATATTGTTAGAAAAAGAGGTCAATACATGCAAGAGGCTGCTCTAGATACAGATGGAGGTATGGCTGCCATCATTGGTTCCAATCAGGAGGCCATATTAGAAGTCTTTAATCAAGTAGAGGGTTATTTGACCATAGCCAATTACAACAGCAGTAAACAAATCGTGATAGCTGGTGAAAAGGATGCTCTAAACAAAAGTTATCCATTGTTTGAAGCAGCAAGGATAAAAGTCATACCTTTAAACGTCAGTGGAGCTTTTCATAGTGAGTTAATGGCTGGGGCTGCAGACAAATTAAGACCAAGGCTTGATTCCGTTATGTTCAATAAATATATAACACCGTACCTCAGTAATGTGACGGGTAAAGTGGTTACAGATACAAGTCAGATCAAAAATCTGTTGATAACACAAGTGAAGTCACCAGTCTTATGGGAAAACAATGTACAAAAAATGATTGCACTTGGTGTAGATACCTTCATAGAAATCGGTCCGGGCAACACCTTGGCGGGCTTAATAAAGAAGATCGATCGTAAGAAAAAAGTAATCAGTGTTAATGGTCTAGATGGACTAGAAGAACTAAAAACATTCATGGAGGTTAAATAATGGCAGATTATAAAGTAGCACTTATAACAGGGGGCAATACCGGTATTGGTAAAGTAATAGCCTTAGAACTTGCTAAAGAAGGACATGATATACTTTTAAATTATATTTTTGATGAGGCAGCGGCACTTGAGGTGAAAAGTCAAGTTGAGACTATTGGAAGCAGATGTGAGCTTTTATATGGCGATATCAGTGATTTTGGCGTCGTGGAAAAAATGATGGAAGATGCATTTAAGGTTTTTGGTAGAATTGATGTCTTGGTCAACAATGCAGGTATAACAAGAGATAACCTGATTATGCGCATGAGCGAAGATGAGTTCGACGCGGTCATTAATGTCAACTTAAAAGGAACTTTCAATTGTTGCAAGCATATAGCAAGAAAAATGCTTAAACAAAAAGAAGGTAAGATTATTAACATTGCATCTATTGTTGGTGTTATGGGTAATGTGGGTCAAGTGAATTATTCGGCGTCAAAAGCGGGTGTTATTGGTCTAACAAAAACTTTGGCAAGAGAATTTGCATCAAGGGGTATTAAAGTGAATGCGATTGCGCCAGGGTTTATTAAGACAGCAATGACGGATAAGATGCCTGAGCAAGCAAGAACAGAAATGATTGCCAATATACCTTTAAACAGACTTGGTGAGCCTAAAGACATTGCAGATTTGGTTGTATTTTTGGCGTCAGATAAAGCGGATTATATAACAGGACAGATTATTGGTGTCAATGGTGGATTATATATATAGAAGATTGGTTAAGGTGTCAAAACTAAATAGTTGAACTTTCACATAGAATATATTGTTACGAATGTATCAACGTAATCTAGATATTGTATGTGGATTTAGTGAAACTTAGTTTTGACCCTTTAACCAAGATTAAAAAGATGTGAGAAGGAGTATAAGAATGAGTAGAAGAGTTGTTGTTACAGGTATAGGTGCAATCACGCCAATTGGAAACAATGTGGACCAATTTTGGTCGGCACTAAAAGAAGGTATTTCAGGTGTGGATATGATTACCCAATTTGATGCATCCGACTATCCGGTCAAAATAGCGGCTGAGTTAAAAGATTATAACCCGAAAGACTTCTTAGATAGGAAAGATGCCAAGCGCATGGAACGATTTTCACAGTTTGCAGTTATTGCAGCAGGTGAAGCCCTTACTATGTCAGGCCTTAAGGTGACAGAAGATAATTGTGACCGTATTGGTACATTTATTGGATCCGGTATGGGTAGCCTTGGCATGATTGAGGAAGAAGAAAAGCGTTTGTTGGAGTTTGGTCCCCAAAGAGTAGCGCCACTTATTATTCCCAAAATCATTGTTAATATGGCAGCCGGTAATGTGGCTATAAAATATGGTTTAAAAGGACCTTCTCACTGTATTGTGTCAGCATGTGCCTCAGGTTCACATTCCATTGGTGAAGCCTTTCGTAATATCAAGTTTGGCATTATGGATGTTGCCGTAACCGGGGGTACAGAAAGTTGTGTGTCGCCAATGGGCATTGCAGGATTTAGTGCACTAACGGCATTAAGTGTTAATCCGGACCCCAAAAAAGCATCCAGGCCTTTTGATGGTGGTCGAGATGGTTTTGTCATGGGTGAAGGTGCCGGCATACTTGTACTTGAAGCTTTGGACCATGCCTTGGAACGTGGTGCGACTATTTTGGCTGAAATTGCAGGATATGGTGCAACAACCGATGCATATCATATGACATCTCCAGCGCCTGGAGGCATTGGCGGAGCGAAAGCCATGACCTTGGCAATTGACGAAGCAGGACTTAAACCAACAGATGTTGATTATATCAACGCTCATGGTACGAGTACCCCTTATAATGACAAATTTGAGACAGAAGCCATCAAAGTTTCACTAGGTGAACACGCATATAAAGTGGCGATTAACTCAACGAAATCAATGACTGGGCATTTACTAGGTGCAGCAGGCGGTATAGAAGCTGTAGTATGTATCAAATCTATTCAAGAGGATTACCTGCATCCGACAATCAATCAAGAGACGAATGATCCTGAATGTGATCTCGATTATGTACCTAATGTTGGAAGAAGTACCAAGGTGAATGTGGCCTTATCCAATTCATTAGGCTTTGGTGGTCATAACGCCACTTTACTGTTTAAAAAATATAAGTAAATAAGTTTGGGAGGCTATGTGTATTATGGAAACGAAAGAAATATTTAATCTAATTGAAAGCTTGAAGACAACAGAATATGCTCATATAGAAATCAATCATGAAGGGACCCATTTGGTATTTGATAAGATTGGTGGCAGACAAATGAGTGAAACAACTAATCCTACACCGCCTATGCAAAATAATATGAACATAGCAGAGACATCAGCTGTTACATCTAGCAATACATATTATGAAGAAAAAACGGTAATGGCTACATCAAAAGAAGAAGAGAACTTTTTATCCATTGATTCACCAATTGTAGGAACATATTACAATGCACCAAGTCCTGAAGCTAATACTTATGTAAAAGTCGGAGACAGTGTTAAAAAAGGTGATGTCGTATGTATTATTGAGGCCATGAAGCTCATGAATGAGATCGAATCTGAAGTCGATGGCGAGATTGTTGCCATCATGGTTCAAAATGAGTCTCCTGTTGAATATGGCCAGCAACTTTTTAAAATAAAACCCTTATAAGGAGCATAATATGTTAGATATTAAGCAAATACAAGAAATCATTCCTCATAGAGCCCCATTTTTATTGATTGACCGTGTGGATGAATTGGTGGTTGGTGTAAGTGCAACAGCTACAAAAAACGTTACTTTTAATGAGTATTTTTTTCAAGGACATTTTCCGGCAGAACCGGTTATGCCTGGGGTCTTGATTATTGAAGCCTTAGCACAAACAGGCGCAGTAGCTATATTAGCCAAAGAAGAAAACAAGGGTAAGATTGCGTATTTTGCAGGTATTGATAAAGCGAAATTCAAACAAAAGGTCGTACCGGGTGACGTGCTGAAGTTAGAAGTAGAAATTATTAGATCTAAAGGTCCCATCGGCATCGGCAAGGCGACAGCATCAGTAGATGGTAAAATTGCTACGGAATGTGAACTTAAATTCTTTGTCGGTTAAAATAGGAGGCTTATATGTTTGAAAAAATATTGATTGCCAATCGAGGTGAGATTGCTGTTAGAATCATTAGAGCATGTCGTGAGATGGGCATAAAAAGTGTTGCAGTTTATTCAGAAGCAGATAAAGAAGCGCTTCATACACAATTGGCAGACGAAGCCATATGCATTGGACCGGCTAATTCTAGAGAAAGTTATCTAGATATAACAAGGGTTATTAGCGCTGCAGTTATAACAAAAGCAAATGCGATACATCCTGGCTTTGGTTTTTTATCGGAAAATCCGACCTTTGCTCATGCTTGTGAAGATTCTAACATAATACTCATAGGTCCCTCATCAGAAATGATAGAAGCCATGGGCAATAAGTCAAGAGCCAGAAAAACCATGATTGAAGCAGGCATTCCTGTTGTACCGGGATCAGATGGTATTGTCAAAAGTATAATAGAAGCTAAAAAAATAGCAAATGATATTGGCTACCCCATGATTGTCAAGGCATCTTCAGGTGGTGGTGGAAAAGGCATGCGCATTATTTTAAATGAAGGCGAACTTGAGAAAAATTTTATAATGGCACAAAAGGAAGCAAAGGCATCCTTTGATGATGATGCTATGTATATGGAACGTTATATTGTTAATCCTAGCCATATTGAATTTCAGATCTTAGCAGATAATTATGGTAATACGGTGCATCTTGGTGAACGTGATTGCTCTATACAAAGACGTCATCAGAAGATTGTGGAAGAAGCACCATCATCTAAAATTACGCCAAAACTTAGAAAAACAATGGGTGATATTGCTGTAAAGGCAGCGAAATCTATCAACTATAGAAATGCCGGAACCGTTGAATTTTTACTAGAAGACAGTGGTGAATTTTTCTTTATGGAAATGAACACACGTATTCAAGTAGAGCATCCGATTACAGAGATGATCACAGGCATTGACTTGATTAAAAAGCAAATAGAAATTGCAGGCGGAAAACCACTTAACTTAAAACAAAAGGATATCGTATTAAAGGGACATTCAATTGAATGCCGAATCAATGCAGAGAACCCTTCAAAAGGATTTAGGCCTTCACCGGGAACCATTGATTATTTGCATATGCCGGGTGGTCATGGTATAAGAATAGATTCGGCCATTTATAATGGTTATGCAGTACCGCCACTGTACGACTCAATGTTGGCAAAGCTCATTGTTCATGGTGATACGAGAGAGGATGCCATTCGTAAGATGAACAGCGCCCTTGGCGAATTTGTGGTGTCCGGAATTGATACCAACATTGACTTTCATATGGAAATTATTAATCAACCGGATTTTATTTCTGGGAATTATAATACAAGTTTTATTGAGAACATTCAAGGCGACAAATTTGTAAAATAGGATAGGTGGCATTTATGAAAAATATATTCAAAAAAACCCATTATATTCAATTGACACCCAATCCAAAGAATACAAACGAAGCCAACGTACCAACAGGTTCTTGGATTAAATGTCCGAACTGTCATGAATTGATTTATAAAAAGGCATTAAAGGACAGCGATTTTGTATGTGGTAGCTGTAAAAAACACTTTAGAATGGATGCAGAAAGTCGTCTGGATTCAATTCTTGATGAAGGTACTTTCTTAGAGATGTTTACAGAACTTAAAACAGTCAATGTACTGAATTTTAAAGGATATGATGAAAAAATTAAGGCCTTAAAAACCAAAACAAAACTTCATGAAGGCATAATGACAGGTACAGGTAAGATTGAAGGTAGAGAAGTTGCCATAGGCGTCATGGATTCAAGATTTTTAATGGGTAGCATGGGTGCGGTTGTAGGAGAAAAAGTGACATTATTGGTTGAGATGGCGACGGAGGCCTTGCTACCGGTTATCATCTATACAGCATCAGGCGGTGCTAGAATGCAGGAAGGAATCATATCGCTCATGCAGATGGCCAAAACATCTGCAGCTATAAAACGACATTCAGATGCAGGTTTGCTATATATAACAGTACTAACTGATCCAACGACAGGTGGTGTTACGGCCAGTTTTGCTATGCTAGGCGATATTATTTTGGCAGAACCGGGAAGCTTAATTGGATTTGCTGGCCCCAGAGTCATTAGAGATACCATTAAGCAAGAGCTGCCTGATGGTTTTCAGACAGCGGAGTTCTTAATGGAACATGGTTTTGTAGATAAAATCGTTCACCGAGAAGATATGAGAAGTACTCTAAGTGGTCTTCTTAAAATGCATAGTTAGGAGGATCTTAAAATGAAGGCATGGGATCGCGTATTAAAAGCTAGAAAAAAAGATCGTCCGACATCTTTGGAATATTTGGATGTCATATTTGATTCTTTTATTGAGCTACATGGTGACCGTTTATACTCAGATGATAAGGCCATCGTTGGTGGGCTTGCAAAACTCGGTGATATAAAGGTTACCGTTATAGCTCAAGAAAAAGGTAAAAAACTTAAAGATAAGATGGCGAGACATTTTGGAAGCCCTCTTCCGGATGGCTACAGAAAAGCGCTAAGGCTCATGAAACAAGCAGAAAAGTTTAACCGCCCGATTATTTGCCTAATAGATACACAGGGTGCCTTTTGTGGCATTGAAGCGGAAGAACGCGGTCAAGGTGAAGCAATTGCTAGGAATCTCTATGAGATGTCAGCACTTAAAGTACCTATTATATCCATAATTATTGGAGAAGGTGGGTCAGGTGGCGCATTGGCACTTGCGGTATCTGATGAAGTCTGGATGCTTGAGAACGCCATCTATTCCATATTATCACCGGAGGGATTTGCTAGTATACTTTATAAAGATGGATCTAAGGCCCCACTCATCGTAGATGAAATGAAAATTACAGCAAATGATTTGCTTAATCTAAAAGTTATTGAAAAAATTATTGACGAGCCTGAAGAAGGCATAGAGGTTCATTTTGATCAAACAGCAGAGGTCATGAAAAAAGCATTAATTGAGAAAATTGAAGAACTCTCTTTATTGGACAAAACCACTTTGGTTAATAGAAGGTATGATCGGTACAGACAATTTACATATGAATAGTATTGCTTTATAATAGAGACGTGTTGACGTCTCTATTATAGTTTTGACACCTTAACCCTAGATGGAAGGAAAAACAGATGGTTATGCAAAATAACAATAGAAAAAAGAAAAAACTTAATCCCACTTTAAAAGCAGGTATTATTTGTGTTTTGGCCATTGCAATTATTTGGATTGTTATGACTTACAATAATGTTTGGTAGCATCCACGCGTCCTATGTAAGCCTTTACATAGGATCATATATTCTATATAATGGTAAAGAGTCAAGACTAAGTTTCATTGGATCACATACAGAAGCTAGAATACAAGGACACAATTGTAACGAGATATTCTATGTGAAAGTTCAACTATAATTAATGAAAAACGCTGATAAACACCATCAAATGAAACGATATAAAAGATTTAGGAGGACAAAACATGAAATTAGGATTAGATTATTCAAGAAGTTCAGTAAAGGATCACGAATTGAAGGGTTTTGAAAAAATGGTTGAAGCAGCACATCATATGCTTCATGAAAAAACAGGACTTGGTAATGAATTTTTAGGTTGGATTGACTTACCTTTAGATTATGATAAAGAGGAGTTTAACCGAATTAAAAAAGCAGCCAGAACCATTCAAGAAAAGGCAGAGGTATTGGTTGCCATAGGTATAGGTGGCTCCTATTTAGGTGCAAAGGCGGTTATTGATGGCTTATCGAATGCATTTTACAATCTTCAAGACAAACAAGATCGTAAAGGCCCACAGATTGTTTTTGCCGGTCATAATATCAGTGGTACTTACTTAAATCAACTGGTTGATTATTTAAAAAATAAACAAATCTGTATCAATGTAATCAGTAAATCAGGTACAACAACAGAACCGGCCATAGCTTTTAGAGTATTAAAAAGTCTTATTGAAGATAAATATGGTAAGGAAGAAGCCAAAAATCGTATTTTTGCTACAACCGATCAGTCTAGAGGCGCACTTCGTCAACTAGCAACAGCAGAAGGTTATGAGACATTCATTATTCCTGATGATGTCGGAGGCAGGTACTCTGTACTCACACCAGTTGGATTGTTACCGATTGCAGCAGCAGGTATCGATATAGATGGCTTAATGGAAGGCGCTTTATCAGGAAGAGAAGAGTATGGTAATCCGAATCTTTGGGAAAACCCTTGTTATCAGTATGCAGCCATTCGCAACGCACTATATAATAAGGGGAAAACCACTGAAATATTAGTGGATTATGAACCGGTTATGTTCTTTGTTGCAGAGTGGTGGAAGCAACTTTTTGGCGAGTCTGAAGGTAAGGACCAAAAAGGCATATTCCCTGCAGCCGTACATTTTTCAACAGATCTACATTCAATGGGTCAATACATTCAAGATGGTCGTAGAGATATTTTTGAAACAGTTGTTACCATAGAAAAGCCTCAAGAAGATGTTACAATAAAAGAAGATGAAGGAAATTTAGATGGTTTGAATTACTTAGCGGGTGAAACTTTCAACTATGTAAACCAGAAAGCTTTCCAAGGAACCTTATTGGCACATGTTGACGGTGGTGTGCCCAATGTGGTCATCAGCTTACCGGAGTTAACACCCTTCTACTTTGGAAAAATGATATACTTCTTTGAAAAAGCTTGTGGAATCAGTGGATATTTACTTGGTGTAAACCCATTTGACCAAGAAGGTGTTGAAGCCTATAAGAAAAATGTATTCGCATTATTAGGTAAACCTGGTTATGAAGCATTAAGAGAAGAGCTACTTGATAAGTTAAAATAGTTCAAGGCAGCAACAAATGAGAATCATTATTGACAAGGGGACCATATATCTATATAATAAAACTATCTTGCACGATTGGTTACTTAACTTTTCATAGAATTTCTAAGCTCTTGGCCTACAAGATTATTCATCGCTAAGAAATCCTGCAGATGGTATTGTATAAGTTTATATGCCTTGAGATGAAAGAAGGAATTCCCTTGTCAGAATTTGGACTTAATGAACATCTATGTTTTCAATTATATCAAGCCTCAAGAGCAATGACGCGATTGTACAAGGAGGTTTTAAAACCATATCAGTTAACTTACCCACAATACATTGTCATGGTATTATTATGGGAGCATGATCGTCTATCATTTAAGGAAATCAGTGAAGAACTCCACCTAAAAACAGGTACTTTAAGTCCTTTACTAAAAAGACTTGAAAAGGACGGTTGGATTAACCGCAAACATAACAGTAACGATGACCGTATGATTGAAGTATATTTAAGTAAGAAAGGAATTGCATACCGAGAGGAAGGTATTTTAATACCTTGCGAGACCTTAAAGCGCCTTAAGTATGATCAAGAAACTTATGATTTTTATCTTGAGACAGCAAAAAAACTGAGTTTGCATCTTCACGAGATTGAGAAAACACCTTAATCATAGAATAAAGCCTCAAAACTAAGTTTCACTAAGTTCATAAACAAGATATAGATTACGTTAAAGCATTCGTAACTATATCTTATTTATGAAAGTTCAACTATATAGTTTTGATGCCTTAATCATAGAATAAAGCCTCAAAACTAAGTTTCACTAAGTTCATAAACAAGATATAGATTACGTTGAAGCATTCGTAACTATATCTCATTTATGAAAGTTAAACTATATAGTTTTGATGCCTTAATCATACTCTAATCATTTTCATTGATTATTT
>NZ_JARGDP010000026.1 GCF_029210395.1 Petrocella sp. FN5
GATTATACACCCAAATCGTGAAAGATTAAAGCCTTTCTAGATCATAAACACCTATGGGAGCTGAGTTTAGTGAAACTTAGTTTTGACCCTTTAACTATGGTATAATAATGTGGATGATAAATATTATGAAGAAAGAGAAAACAAGGTGGTTATATGAACATAGCTGCATACATCAAGACCTCTATGGTTGACTTTGATGGTCATCTGTCTGCAACGGTCTTTACAAAGGGCTGTAACATGATTTGTGACTATTGTCATAACAGAGATCTAAAGAACCAACCTTCTTTAATGGATGAAGAGGAAGTTCTAAAACATCTAGATAAAAGGAAAGGCATACTAACAGGAGTTACCCTATCCGGTGGGGAACCTACTCTACAAGAAGATTTAATAGATTTTGTCACCAAGGTTAAGAACTTAGGTTATGCAATTAAGTTAGACACCAACGGATCTAACCCAGCGATGCTAAAAACCTTACACAGTTTAGGGTTGATTGATTATGTGGCAATGGATCTAAAAACGGCGCCGTCCAACTACAGGAAACTTACCGGTATGGACTTTGAACAAGTTAGAGAAAGCTACGATTTTGTAAGAAACCTACAGCACTATGAGTTTCGCACAACCATGTACCCCGAAGTAAGCTTTGAAGATGTAGGGATGCTTCTTAAGATGGTAGACAGAGGTCATTATGTATTACAGCAATACAGGCCGAATCATAGCCATGCTCTAAAGCCTTATGAGGATCAAGAACTCTTAACATTTGCCAAAGTGAATGGTATTGCTATTAGAGGCATGTAAAAATAAAAAATAAGCTTTGGCTTATTTTTAACTTGATTATATAGTCATAAAGGACTATAATATAAAATAAAGGGTAGTTCTTTAGACCTGTATTAAATACAAGAAAGAGGACTATTTAGGTAATCAGGCATGAAATGGCTCAATGAATACTTCATATGCCTCATGGACAAAGACGAAAAAAAAGCCTTTGATCTAGAAGTGTTAAAACTGAATATACATCGTACCCGCATCCTATCGGCGCTCATCATTCTTTTAGAGGGTCTTTTTTTGCTGATTTCATTTGTACCGGTCTTACCCATAAACTATGGTGACTACCTTCTTATTTATAGGAGCTTCTATATTTTTTTATTGGTCTATGCCGGCATCTATCTGTTTTGTATCACCCATACGAAGATTAGAAAAAAACTCACCTATTCCTTTATGGAAAACTGGTTGGTCATCTCCGGATTTCTGCTCTTAATGTGGTCTATGGGGATAACATTAATCGATCAGATGCGTGATGTGCATAACTTCACCTATTTTTTCATGCTCATGGCTTTTGCCTCTGCAACGGTTATTTCTCCAAACAAGAGTTTTTTTATCTATTTTGGTAACCATGCCTTATATCTGATACTCCATCCAGTGGTTGGTCTATCAGGAGATCAGCTTGTAAGCAACATCTTTAATGCCTCTACAGTGGTCATAACTTCTTGGATTATCAGTGTTATCTTCTATAAGTACCACCATAGAGACTTTGTAAAGCAACAGAAGATTATTGAACAGCAAAAAGCCTTAGAGCGTTTATCCTCAAGAGACCCACTCACCAACCTATACAACCGAAGGAATCTAGATCATAAGCTTTTAGAGCATTATCAGAAGGCCGTTGAAGCCAAGACGCCTTTAACAGTGCTCATGGTGGATATAGACTATTATAAAGGCTATAATGATAGTTACGGACATGTAAAAGGCGATAAGATTATTCAGATTGTCGCTCAGTATATCAAAACAATCGTTAGAGAACATGGCGGTTATGCTTGCAGGTATGGCGGCGATGAGATCTGTATGATTTTTAGTCAATTAAGTGAGGATCAATTAGAAGAAGTGAGAGAAAGGTTACATGAGGCCTTAAGAAGCGAAGCAATAGAAAACAAAGCTTCAAGGGTATCTGAGTATGTCACCATCAGCATAGGTGCTTATGCCAAGGTGCCAAAGAAGCATATGGATCCAATGGAATTTATTGCAAAGGCGGATGAAGACCTCTATGATGAAAAAGAAAGTCGTATTCAGATAAAAGTCTGATTTCCCATACTCATTAAGATATTAGTTCATACTGGATTACAATACCTCTTATAAGATTTATTTCACTGAAAGCATTCTTTCATTAGAAAATGGAAAGAATGCTTTCTTTTTTTTAAAACCATTTTAATATTTTATTAATGGATTAATCCGGTCTCAAGTGGTAGAATGATTAAAAATGAACGGAGGTTTATTATTGTGCAAATATTAAAAGACGACCAGCGGACTAAGATTCATCAAGCCGCCATAGATGCTTTCATTAGAGATGGTTATCAGAAAGCATCCATGCGTGGCATAGCAGAATCAGCCGGCATGTCCGTAGGCAATTTATATCGTTATTTCAAGAACAAGGAAGACCTGTTTGCCCATCTGGTCAAGCCTCTAATTGAAGTTTTTCTAGCTTGTGAAGATCAACCCTTTAAGCCTCAGCTGTTAGAAGTTAACATTCTTGAGAATTCAGCCATCATGGACATGATCATGAACGCCAGAATTGAATATAGACAAGAATTGTTTATTTTATTTCTTAGGGCAGAGGGTTCTCCATACGAAGGTGCAAAAGATCGATTGAAAAGTCACATAGAGGAACAATCAAGGATGTTACTAGAGGAACTATCCATTGGCGAGACTGAGATTATTAAGAGTAGACTTTTAATCACAGCTGTATCCACCGCCATGGTAGAATCTTTTTGCATTATATTGGAAGAAGCTAAAGATGACAAAGAATTTATTTACAGTTTACTAGAACTTACAGAGTTCGGCCTTAAGCCGGCACTTAGGAATCTAATCGCCATTAAGAACAAGGAGACCAATTTTAGGAGGATCAACGATGAAGAAGTTCGTGAGTTTTGCAATCATTTTAATCATCATAGTCGCAGTCATTGCACCTAGGGTGCTAAGTATCATTAATAAGGAAAGCGCAGAAGGAGAGCCTATTACTGAAGTCGCTGTCTCAGGTCAACAGGTTATGCGAGGCGACTTAAGCAATTATGTTGAGCTTATTGGATCAACCAGAGCTAAGAACGCTGTCAACATTATGCCGGCCATACCTGCCAAGGTAGAAAAAGTATCGGTGGTAGTTGGCGACTTTGTAGAGGAGGGGGAACTGCTTTTCACCTTAGAAGAAACCTCTATAAGAGATCAAGTGAACCAAGCAGAGATTGCCGTATCCATGGCACAAGTCGGTGTGAAAAATGCACAAGCAGGCATCAATCAAGCACAGATAGGCTATGAGCTTAGTCAAAGCAACTACAGCATGCAATATGACAGCTATGCGTTTGGGGCTTCTAATCTGGAAAAATATGAAACCCTATTTGAAGAAGGGGTCATATCAGAATCAGAGCTAGAACAAGCCAGACTTCAATCTCAACCGGAGACCTTATCCGTTCTTGAGAAACAATTAGAACAATCCAAATCAACAATCAACCAGGCGCAGATTGGCGTAGAAAGTGCCAATGCTAGCCTAAGACAAGCCCAGGAAGGTCTAAGACAAGCCAGAGAGATGCTAAAAGACATGACCATGACAGCGCCGATTAGTGGCTATGTCACTATGTCTAATATTAGTGATAATAACTATGCTTCCAATACCCAACCGGCTATTGTTATTGAAGACATCAATGAGATTATTGTGGACGCCAGTGTAACAGAGAGCCTCATCAACCAACTCAGCTTAGGTGCAACAGTAGATGTCAAGCTAGATGCCATAAGTGATCAAATCTTTAAAGGAACCATTGACACCATTAGCACCTCAGCGGATCAAAGAACATTGCTTTATCCATTGACCATTAGATTAGAGAACGCAGACCAAAAGATTAAGCCGGGTATGTTTGCTACGGTGATCATATTAACAGAAGAGAAAGCAGATACTTTATATGTACCATCTGAAGCCGTACTCCTAAGAGACAATCTTTACTATGTCTATGTAGAGCGAGAAGGCGGTACAGCCTTGCGCCTTGAAGTAAAAATCGGCATTGATACCGGCCACCATACAGAGATCTTAGATGGAGTTGTGCTAGAAGATGTGGTCATTACTAAAGGCATAGGTCTCATTGACGATAACAGCAGAATCAAAGTAATAAGGAGTGATCAATAATGAACTTTTCATCATTTTCCGTAAAAAGACCGGTCACAACGGTCATGTTCGTATTGATCGTTGTGCTCCTTGGGTTTGTTTCTCTAACCAGAATACCCATTGACCTTTATCCTAATATAGAAGTACCCGTTGCCATCATTCAGACCAACTATCCCAATGTATCACCGGAAGAGATTGAGAATCTTGTCACCAGACCGATTGAAGAAGCCGTTGGTACCGTCTCAAATATTGACATGATTCAGTCCATTACTTCAGAAGGGTCCTCCGTCGTTGTGGTTGTCTTCAATTTTGGCACAGACATGGACTTTGCCACCTTGGATATGCGTGAGAAGGTAGACATGGTCAAAGGCTTTTTGCCGGATGGTGCCTCCACACCTATGGTCCTACAGATTGATATCAACGCTACCGCTGTAGTCCAAGCAGCCTTATCCGGTGCGGACGTTGCTACTTTATACGAGTACGCAGATTCCACCATTAGACCGGCACTTGAACGTATTGAAGGGGTTGCATCTGTCAGTGTTGACGGTGGTTACACCAATTATGTTTCTGTTCGTGTGGATACAGGTATGTTGAGCAATTATGGTTTAACCATTGACCAAATTGCCGGTATCTTAGCAGCTGAGAACATTAACCTACCGGCTGGCTCTGTTAACAAAGGGGATAAAGAACTACTCCTAAGAACCGTTGGTGAGTTTTCATCACTAGGTGATATTAGACAAACACCCATAACATTGCCGTCTGGGGGTGTAATACGTCTATCAGATGTTGCAACGGTCAATCTAACCAATGAAGATCTAAGTTCAATTACCAAAGTAGATGGCAAGTCAGCGGTCAGCATCTCCATTCAAAAGCAATCCGGAACCAATACGGTAGCTGTTGCAGGTGAGATCAACAAGGTCTTAGATGAGATTGGCAGTACCACAGCCTACGATTTGAAAGTGGTAGTGGATCAGTCTGACTTCATTAACCAAGCCATTGCAAGGGTTGGGTCTAACGCCTTGATTGGTGGACTCCTTGCGGTTATGGTACTCTTCATTTTCCTAAGAAGTATAAGGAGTACGATTATCATTGGCTTGTCCATGCCCATATCCATTATTGCAACAGGCATACTCTTATACTTTAACGACATTACCCTGAACATGATGACCCTTGGAGGCATCACCCTCGGCGTCGGGATGCTGGTGGACAACTCGGTTGTTGTTCTAGAGAACATCTACCGGTTTGTTCAAGAAGGCCATAATAGATTCGAAGCCGCCATCATGGGGGCAAAAGAAGTGGCCATGGCCGTTACCGCCTCAACCTTAACCACAGTAGCTGTGTTTTTACCCATGGTCTTTATAGAAGGCATTACTTCCATCATGTTTAGAGAGTTTGCTTTAACAGTCACCTTTTCTCTCTTATCCTCCTTGGTGGTATCCCTAACCTTGATTCCCATGTTATCCTCCAAGCTTCTGATTGTAGATGAGTTTCAGGGCAAGCACCATGAGAACAAGTTTAAGTTTATCGGATGGTTACTAGATCATGTGGATAATCTATATAAAAGCCTTGATAATAGTTATAGAAAAGCCCTTGACTGGAGCTTGAAGCATAGAAAAATAGTTGTCTTCACAGCCATCACCATTATGATACTGAGTATTGTTTCGCTTACTTTTGTAGGTATGGAATTCATGCCGGAATCCGATGAAGGTGCCTTTAGCATTTCCGTAACTCTGGAAGATGGTGCTAAAACAGAAGAAACCAGTGCCGCCATGGATGACATAGTAAACCGTATCATTGAGTTGGAGAGCATCGATTATATCTTTAGCTCTACTTCCGGTGGGAACTTTGTCATAGCCGGTCAGAACCAAGGCACCATAACCGGCGCCCTCGTACCACTAGATCAAAGAGAAGACAGTGTCTTTGATGTCGTGGTTCAAGTAGAAGCATTAATCAAAGACATACCCGGTGTCAAGACCAGTGTAGCAGCGGTGAGCCAGTCCGGTATGATGACAGGTGGCGGATCCGCCATAGCCATCAGCATCAAAGGCAAAGAGTTGGATGTCCTTGAAGACATCGCAGGCGACATGGTGGAAATCGGACAGACCATTGAAGGAACAAGGAATGTCAGCTCCTCATTAGAGTCGGCCAGCCCTCAAGTGGAGATCGCCCTCAAGCGTAACAACGCGTCTAGATTCGGCTTAACCACCGCGCAAGTATCTAGTCAAGTCAAGACCATGCTAGACGGTCGTGTGGCCACCAGATATAAGCTAGAAGGCAATGAAGTGGACGTGGTTATAGAAGGTGACACCAGATACAAAGACAGCATTGAGAGCTTGAAACAAATGGAGATCCACTCGCCTATGGGGACCTCTGTACCACTTGATGCCATTGCCACCATCACCATAGACACAGGCGCTATATCTATCTTCCGAGAAGACTTAGTTAGAACCGTAACCGTCAGTGCCGGTACTTATGGGAGAGATCTTGCCGCCGTGGTCAAAGACTATGAAGCCGCTGTAGCAGAGCTTGAGATTCCGGCCGGTTATACTTTTAGCTTCGGAGGTGCCAATCAAGACATGATAGAAGCCTTCGCAGACTTAGGGCTGGCACTTATACTGGCGGTACTCTTGGTCTATATGATTATAGCGGCTCAATTTGAATCTCTATTGACCCCGTTTATCATTATGTTCTCAATACCACTGGCTTTTGCAGGTGGACTCATTGCCCTTTTCATTACCTATAGAACCCTCAACATCACTTCCATCATCGGATTCATTATGCTATCTGGGATTGTGGTTAACAACGCCATCGTTCTTCTAGATTACATCGGTACCAGAAGAAAGATGGGAGAAGACCGTACAACAGCCATTCTCACAGCAGGACCTATTCGTTTACGCCCCATATTGATGACCTCCATGACCACCATACTTGGCCTCTTGCCTTTATCACTGGGCATCGGCGAAGGGGCGGAATTACAAGCTTCCATGGGTACCGTTGTCATCGGCGGCCTCTTGCTCTCATCCTTATTGACTTTGGTATTCATACCCGTTGTTTATTCCATATTTGATGATTGGCATATGAAGTTTGTAAGTAGGAAGAAAAAAGCAGTAGAAGCATAGAAATATGTCTCCCGGACCTTCATTAGGACTTGTATATTATTACAATATGTGATATCATTAATCTAAAGGATAATGATTATCACATATTAATAATATACCCATGAAGGTTAAGGGAGGCTTTTTTATGAAGAAAAAAACAATAATTGCTAGTGTGGTGGTTCTGCTGATTCTGGTATCTGCTTATAGTTTGTGGGCAAACAACAATAGGCCACCTGTAGCTCGGACATATACAGTTTTGGAAGGTCCATATGAAGAAGTAGTCAGTGCCTTAGGTTACGTGGACTACGAAAAAGAAGTGATTGTAAGCACTCAAGTCGGTGGCATCATTCGTGAAGTGGCTAAGAAAGCCGGTGAACGCGTTGAGATAGAGAACAGGCTTATAAGCATTGATGACAATGACGCTAAGAATGTATACGATAATTTACAGACATCTCTTAAGTTGGCCCAAGCCAGATTAGCCGATTATCAATCCGGCTATGGTAACAATAGAAACAGTGTTGCTCTGCAAAGAGAAGTACTTGGTAAAGAAAGAGCCGGCATAGAACTTTCCATGGCTCAACTCATGGATCAGATCAATCAGACAGAGATCTTGGTCGATGAAGGCATCAGCCCAAGACTAGAACTGGATAAATTATTAGAACAACAAGCGCTACTGGACCAATCTATGAAAACGGTTGAAGCCAGACAGAGAGCTTTAGCAGATCCAAGCTATACAGCAAGTGAACTGGCTGCATCTATAGAAGCGGCCAAAGACAGCATCAGAAGACAAGAAGAAGACCTTGAGAAATATAATATCAAAGCCCCCATATCCGGCATCATCTTAGAGACTTATGTTAAGGAAGGTGAGTTGGTTGGTCCCGGGCAGAACATCATGAAAATCGCTTCAGACAGTAGAAAATTTGTTGTGGTAGCATTGGATGAACGTTATTTGTCAAGCATCAGTGTAGATCAAGAAGCCTTGTTGGTATCGGATCAACTTAGAGCAAAAGGGCGCATCCATGAAATAGCACCGTCTATTAACAGAGAGACTGGCACCGTAGACATCAAAGTGGAGATTCTGGATAACTTAGAAGCTTTTTTGCAGAACATGACGATTCGTGTGGATTTGGCTACCGTTACGTTTGAAAATGCCCTAACGATACCCGGCAATTACTTGGTTGAAAATGGCGGGTTGGGTGTATATATCCAAAATGAAGCCAAACAAGTAGAGGCGGTTGATATAGAAGTATATAACAAGAACTTGCCGACGGTCTATGTAACAAATGGCCTGAAGAAGGGTATGATGATCCTTGAGCCTGAAGGCTTAGAGGAAGGTATGGCGGTCGAGCTTAAGACAGAAGGGGTGGATGGACCATGATCTTTGAATGGAAAGTGGCCATGCGCTTTCTGAAAGAAGGCAAAGGCCAATCGATTTTTATCTTACTGGGTATTAGTGTTGGTGTGGCGGTCATGGTTTTTCTCAACACCTTAATCAGTGGATTACAAGAGAATCTAATCAATCAGACCGTTGGCAACAGTTCCCATGTGTGGCTCACAGGTCAATCCGCTTTTGAGCAACAGATCAGTGGGTTGGCAGATGATAACGTCGTAGCCGGCAATACAGACCCACGACCTGTACAACTAAGCAACTGGCAGTCCATGATAGAAGTCCTTGAAGAAAGAGATGATCTAAGAGGTATATCCCCTCTAGTAGAAGGCAATGCTTTTTATGTGAACAACAGTATGGCAAGGCCGGTATTCATTAAGGGCTTTGACCCCCAGAAAGCGGATGAGATCTATAACATATCCACCAGAATTATAAAAGGCAGTAGTAATTATGATGGCAATAACCTTATGGTAGGTAATACTTTTGCCACAGACTATGCATTAGAGCCTGGTGATGTTATTTTGTTGAATCTACCCTCCGGCGTCAGTCAAAGCTTTGTCATAAGTGGTATTTTTGATCTTGGGAACTCAGCGGTAAACAGCAGCTGGATGGTTATGGACTTATCAAGAGCTCAGAAGTTATTGGGTTATGGTAACGAAGTGACCAAAATAGAGATGCAGGTAAAGGAGATTTTTGATGCCGAGACCATAGATGCTTCTATTGCAAGCCGTCTAGATGGCGTGGTTGTAGATAACTGGATTGAAAGCAACAGTTCATTACTGGCAGCCCTTCAGAGTCAGAGCGCTTCCTCCATTATGATACAAGTTTTTGTATTACTTGCAGTTACATTAGGTATCTCCAGTGTCTTAGCTGTATCCGTTGTCCAGAAATCCAAACAACTGGGCATACTCAAAGCCATGGGGACCAAAAGCGGTCAAGCTAGTCGTATTTTCCTATTACAAGGTTCCATTCTAGGGATTATCGGTTCTCTTATGGGCGCTGGTTTAGGTATCGGATTGGTACAGATGTTTCTATGGGGGACATCCCTATCCACCGGGGTTCCTCTATTTCCCCTTAGCATTCAACCTCAGAACATCCTAGTGATTGGAATTATATCCAGTTTGTCCAGTACAATAGCTGCATTTGTACCCGCCAACCGATCCAGTAAGCTTAACCCCGTGGAGGTGATTCGTAATGGCTGATGCTAACATTGTATTAAAGGCAGAACAATTAACCAAAGTCTATGGGACCACCATTAAGACAGAAGTATTACATGGTTTGAACTTTGAGATTCACAAAAACGAATTCACCTCCATTATTGGCTACTCCGGTTCCGGTAAGTCCACCTTATTAAACATATTAGGGGCTTTAGACCAACCCACGGGAGGCGATGTATTTTTTAATGATATTTCATTTTCTAAGATGACGCAAAACGAGCTGGCAGATTTTAGGAATCAGAACCTTGGTTTTATTTTTCAATTCCATCATTTGCTACCGGAATTTTCCGCCCTAGAGAACGTCTTAATACCTACTTGGATTAAGGCGGGTCGTGCCACCAACGTCAAAGCAGCCAGAGCCAAGGAATTGTTAGAGTTGGTCGGTTTGAAAGATTTTATCAAAAGCAAGGCCACCAATCTCTCCGGCGGTCAACAACAACGGGTAGCCATAGCAAGAGCCCTCATTAATGACCCGGCCATCCTCCTTGGGGATGAACCCACAGGCAACTTAGACAGTGATTCCACAGATCAAGTCTACGGACTTTTCCGTACCATCAATGAAACCCTAGGCACCACCTTACTCATCGTTACCCACAACGACCATATTGCAGCCAAATCCGACCGGGTCATAGAGCTTACCGATGGCAACATCAGCAGAGACTACCTCAACAGTAGCTTTAGTGATGAAGAAGCCTTCCAGCGTGTAGCACCGGTCTATTGTAAGATCTGTCAGCATATGCGGGTAGAAAAGCATCATCTTTAATCGAAGAATCTTTTTGAACATGCCAATACATGACCCAAAAGTCTTATGATGGTTTGAAGTTGTTTGATTATCGGCAAAATCGTCAATAATCTGAGGATATTTTTCTTAAAAACATTGTAAGAATTTCATGTTAATGTTAAAATGTGTAGATAAAGTCCAAAGGCTTCATAATAATGCTTTCTAAAAAAGAATGATGACAGGAGGCACTTGGATAAAAAAATGAAAAGAGGAAATAAAGGATGAAAATGAAGAAAGTATTATCATTAGTATTAGCCATGACACTGATTGTATCTACGTGGATCAGCGTAAATGCAGCAGAAACAACGATTCAAGTGACAATAGATGGTGAAGTTGTAGTTTTCACAGATGCACAGCCATTTATTGACAGTAACAATAGGACATTGGTTCCATTGCGTGCTATTGGAGAAGCTATGGGCTTGGTGGTTGAATGGGACGCTGAACTTAAAACGGCTGCTTTTATGAGAGTTTACGATCCATCATTAGAGACAGCACCTTATGATGCAGATGAAGATGGCAACGTGGATGCATATTTATTAAGTGAAGTCTTAGCTTTTGAAATCAATAACAGCCAAGCTTTTTTTGGGGCTCATTGGATGGGTATTGAAGAAGAAGTAGCAGAAGAAGTAGCAGAAGAAGCAGCAGAAGAAGCAGCAACAGAAGAAGTAGCAGAAGAAGCAGCAACAGAAGAAGAAGCAGCAGAAGAAGAAGCAGAAGAAGTAGCGGAAGAAGAAGCAGGCGCAGAGCATTATGCAGTAGTAGAGTATGCTATCGCTATGGATACTGAAGCGGTTATTCTTAATGCAAGAACCTATGCACCGGTCAGATATTTAGCTGAAGCTTTCAACTATGATGTAAGCTGGAATCAAGAAACACAAACAGTAGAGTTAACAACAATGAAGAATCCAGAAGAAGCGAACATGTATGTGGTAACCACTTTTGAAGAAGCGGTTCAATCATGGTTAATAGTAGGAGACGATGAAACGACAGCAACATCTGTTGAGATCTTAAGTGGAAAAGTGAATGGTGTTGAACTAGAAAAAACACTCATAAGCGAAGAAGAATTTGAAAATATTGAAGCAGAATTAGAAGCTAATGGGCTTTTGGCTAAAATGTTAACAGGATTTGAAGCGGATAACAACTTATTAGATCTTCCATCCTACAGACTATCTCTTAAGATTAAAGCAATGATTGATGATGCATATGAGATCTTCGAATGGGAATACTACGGTGTAGAACAAAAATAAAAAGTATAAATAGTAAATCAAAAGAGCGGCCAATCAAAGGGCCGCTCTTTTGAAAAAAGAACACACAAAAGACACCATTTAAACTTTATTATGACACATCCATATCATATAGTTAACTTACAAGTTAATATATTATATCCCCTCTCATTATAGCCAAGAAAAAGGAGAAGCACTTTTGCCTCTCTTTTTTCTTGGCCTTTTTTTGTTTGGAGATTAAAAACAATTGACACGTTTAGCTTTATCCTATATAATCACAAATATAACAAAGTTGTCAGACAGATTTATACCGATAAAGGCATATTACCATAAAAAAGTTACAAGAATTAGTCAAATAAGTCCATATAAGTGCTACTAATACCCAACATATGGAAGCAAGTTGTCTTACAATAACGTATTTATAACTAATTGACTATAGATTAAAATGAGGAGATAAATGATGGAAGATGAGAAAATGGTTGTAAGTGAAATGGTATATCAGTCCATAAGGGAAAAGATTATTAACCAAGAATGGACACCAGGCATGAAGATTACTTCTGAAGTTCAACTTTCGAATGAATTGAATGTAAGTCGAATGTCCGTAAGGGAAGCAATTGAGAAAATGGTGGCACTGAACGTATTGAATAAAAAACGGGGTGGAGGTACCTATGTCAGTGACTTATCTCCATCAATTTATATTAATGGCTTAATTCAGATGATGCTGTTTGACAAAGATGAATTGCTAGATGTTGTAGAGTTTAGAAAGGTTATTGAAGTAGATAGTGCTTCAATGTGTGCCCAAAGGTGTGATGATTCAACAATTTTGGCACTTGAGAAATACTATTACATTATGTTGGAAAACAGCAAGTCATCTGAAACTTTTACGGATGCAGATCATATGTTTCACATGGAAATAGCAAAAGGAACGAAGAATTCACTAATTATAAAAGTGAATGAAATCTTGACAGATATATGGCGAGCTCAGCAAAAAGAATTGAACCATTATCTAGGATCCTCAAAAGGAATTGAAGATCATGCCAAGATACTTGCAGCGATCAAGAACAGAGATTCTGAATTAGCGGCACTCTATATGCGTCGACATTTGACCAGAACAATTGAAGAGATCAGAGAAGTGAAGATGAAAAAGTCATAAGAATTAGGGATGGCGTGTTGTTTTTAAGTGGTAGCAATCCTTTGCAAATACGTAAGGGATATACACATATAAATTCAAGGAGGTTTACGAATGAAAAAGTTGAGAAGGTACGTTGTTTTGCTATTAGCACTTATGGTAGTGGATTTCAGAGGTAGTGAAACTAGCGCTAGTAGTTAATTTGTCAGTCATGGTGATTATCGTATTTTATTCTGTTATAAGTAGAAGTATTTTGAATTCGTCAATAGCATGGGCTGAGGAATTAAGCAGAATTTTATTTGTTTGGCTTGTTTTTACCGGAGCAGTCTTAGGTCTGTATAATATAGAGCATTTAGGATTACACATATTGTTAGATCGATTAAAACCTTAAATGAGAAATATGTCTGAAAACATATTATTAATTTAATTAAGATGCATAGCACGAAGAAGGGGGTCAAAGAATAATGGAAATGCTGATCATATTTATTGTTGCTTTATTTAGTTTCCCCCTCTTGTCAGTACCTTTTTTTATGTTAGCAGGCGAAATCATGAATACAGGTGGTATCGCTAAGAGAATCATAAATCTATCCAACACACTTGTAGGACATATAACAGGCGGGTTGGGTCTGGTGAATATTGTTGCCAGTATGTTTTTTGGAGGTATCTCAGGATCATCAGTAGCCGATACAGCAGCCATCGGAGGTTTACTTATACCGGCTATGAAAGAAGAGGGATATGATGCAGATTTCGCGGCAGCGGTAACAGCATCATCATCAACCATGGGCATAGTTATACCGCCAAGTATACCCATGATCCTATTTGGATTAATCAGTGGTGTATCCGTTGTCCGTATGTTCCTTGGTGGCATCATACCGGGTATTTTAATTGGTTTTTCATTGCTACTCTTAACCTATATCATATCCAAAAAAAGAAATTACCCAAAAGGTGAAAAATTCTCAATAAGAAGAGTGATACAAGCAACATTGAAGTCTTTTTGGGCAGTACTACTACCGGTTATTATCATTGGCGGCATAGTTTCAGGTGTTTTTACACCGACCGAAGCCGCAGTAATTGCCGTTGTCTATGCCCTCGTTGTATCCATGTTTGTCTACAAAGAGCTTAAGGTTTCTCAGCTACCGAAGGTATTAATTGACACCGGAAAAACCACAGGCATTGTTATGCTGGTAGCAGGCATGGCCATGGTGGTTGCATGGTTGCTCACGATCGTTAGAATACCACAATCCATAGCCGTTACAATATTGGAGATCTCCAGTAACCCATTGGTTGTACTCTTGATTGTCAACTTATTCCTCTTATTGGTGGGAAGTGTTATGGATTTAACCCCTGCCCTACTTATTCTTGGTCCGGTTCTATTACCTGTAGGTCTAGCGGTAGGTATTGATCCAGTTTTCTTTGGTGTCATGATGGTCATTAATTTGGGTATCGGCCTGGTAACACCTCCTGTTGGAACGATTTTATACATTTCCTGCGGTATAGCCAAGGTATCACTTGAAAAAATAACAAAAGCCATGCTTCCATTCTTAGCAACACAAGTGGCAGTACTTCTGCTCATCATATTTTTCCCCCAGTTGGTTCTTTGGATTCCTAATATGATGAAATAAATCATGGTGTAGTAACACAAGAAAATAGAGCAAGAACAATAGAATTAATATGACAATCGATTGCAGAAATGATAGACCGGTAATGGACAGTTAATGATAGGAAGACGAGGGATCACAAATGTTAAAAAGTCAAAAAATGAGGCGGGTTGCAGTAGAAATGGACGCCTTAAAAATGGGGATGGGATGGTCTGTTTCAGATCTAGAGAAGACACAAATATTCATTCAAAGCACATGGGGCGATAGCCATCCCGGAAGTGTGCACTTGAACAAATTGGTACTGAGTGCCGAGGACCGTATTCTGGAACTTGGTGCAAAACCGGCAAAATATACAACAACCGATATATGTGACGGCATCGCTCAAGGTCATGATGGCATGAATTATTCTTTGCTATCAAGGGAAGTCATTGCCAATATGATTGAAATACAGGCGACGGCAACACCCTTTGACGGCGGTCTTTTTATATGTAGCTGTGATAAAGGTGTTCCGGCACATCTAAAAGCCATTGCAAGAATCAATATGCCCTCCGTTGTTGTTACAGGCGGAATTATGAAAGCCGGTCCGGATATGCTGACACTGGAGCAGATTGGAACCTATAGTGCCATGCTTAAGCGGGGAGATATTTCTAAAGAAGCCTTCGTAGAAAAGCAACATAATGCCTGCCCTACTTGTGGTGCTTGTGCTTTTATGGGTACGGCTGCAACAATGCAAATCATGGCAGAAGCTTTAGGATTATCATTACCGGGTACGTCTTTGATTCCGGCAACCCTAGAAGAAATTCAAGACATATCCAAAAGAGCTGGAGAACAACTCTTAAAAATCGTTGAACAAGATATTAAACCATCGAACATATTGACACAAAAAGCCTTTGAAAATGCGATTGTTGTTCATGCAGCCATCGCCGGTTCAACCAATGCTTTGTTGCATATACCGGCAATAGCCCATGAAATAGGCTTAGAAATATCCCCTGATTTATTCGATGAAATTCATAGAAAAGTACCTTATTTGGCGAACATCAGACCAAGCGGCACTTTTCCGGCTGAATACTTCTATTATGCTGGGGGTGTTCCGGCTGTAATGGAAGAAATAAAAGAGCATTTACATCTTGATGTCATAACGGTAACCGGCAAGACCCTAGGTGAGAACTTAGAAGATCTCAAAGCCCATGGTTATTTTGATCAAGTGGAAACCAAACTGGCATCACTTGGCCTTAAAAGAACGGACATCATAGCAACCCGTGAAAACCCAATCAACGCCCAAGGTGCAGTTGCGGTTATGAGAGGTAATCTTGCTCCGGAAGGTTCGGTCATTAAGCATTCTGCGATGTCGAAGGACATGTTTTTTGTAGACTTGATTGCCAGACCCTTTGATACGGAAGAGGAAGCCTGTGAAGCGGTTATGAATGGTAGGATTCAACCTGGAGATGCAGTTTTAATAAGATATGAAGGACCAAGAGGCTCCGGTATGCCGGAAATGTTTTATACCACAGAGGCCATCGCCTCCGACCCCAAACTGGTATCCACCGTAGCGTTGCTGACAGACGGTAGATTCTCCGGTGCCACAAGAGGACCTGCCATTGGACACATCTCACCGGAAGCTACTGAGGGCGGTCCTATAGCACTCGTTGAAGAAGGCGACATCATTAGGATTGATGTACCCAATCGGCAGATCAATATCATCGGGATAGGCGGAGAAAAGAAATCAGAAAAAGAAATTACCGACATACTCATTGAAAGAAAATCTAAGTGGGTAAAACCTGTTACCCATAAGAAAAAAGGCATCTTAGGCATTTATAGCAAATTAGCCGTTTCTGCCATGCGAGGCGGCTATATGGAATGAACGGAGACCATCATATTAACTTGAGATGCTTTGCTTCGAGTGTCACGAAATAGTCTTTAGAATACTTTTTAGAAAACAGGTGAATAGGTATGATTAAAATAAAAGATCTTAGAAAATTAAATTTAAGCAAAAGAAATTTTAAAATAAAAGATTTTAGAATAAAAAATCTTAAAATTGGCTACAAAATAGCAGGTAGTCTTGGTATAATATTTCTATTATTTGGTCTATTATCCATATTCATACTGTTTTCCATAAGGAACATCGAAGCATCATCAACAGAAGTAAAAGATACATATATGGTATTGGTAAAGGAAAGTAATGATCTAAATGCTCAAATGCAGGAATTAGCGACACACATTCAATTATATTTGGTCACGGGTAATGAAGATGAATATAATGAGATTATGAAAAATCAAGATACACTTGAAAAAATAATGGAAAAAGTTGAAAGTCACGTGCAATCCAATCCAATCCAAGTCTAGGTGAACTGTCAGATTCCATAAAAATGACCAATCTTGCTTTTGATGAACTTCAAGATATAACGATGAATGCGAAAACAGCTTATGATGGTTTGAGTGCGTTAAAAGAAGAAACAGCAAGTATTGCGCCGTATTGGATAGACTATAGTCATAAATTCTTCACCAACCAATCCACAAGAATTCTGGCATCATCGAATAGAATAACGTTGCTCCTTGAAGAAAATGGAAGCCGAGATGAGATGAGTGCCATTAATAATCTTATAGGAGAAACAAAAAACTCAGTAGAGGTTGCTCATAATATATCGTCATTTGTATATGAATTTCTAGATATTCAATCTCAAGCACAGTTGACGAAAAATTCTCAGCACATAATAGATGCTCAAGATTCTTTTGAAACATTTATTGAAAGCTTTGATTTATGGATTGAGGCCTCTGAGAATCAAACAGATAAGAACAGTTTAATGCAAATGAAAAATTATACAATGATTTATCGCCAAGCACTGGATAACATGATTGTTAAGTGGGGCGAGTTGGATGAAGAAGCAAAGAAATTAGATGAGATCGTACTAAAAATGTCAAATCTAGTGAGCACATTGCAGATGACAGGACTCAGTAATACAGAACTTGCTATTGTAAACCAAGTCAACAGTATTATGAGTTTTAGAATAATGCTAAGTAGTGTACTTGTCATGGCTTTTGCACTGGTGATCCTATTAACGGTAATACTGGTAAAGGGCATTACAAATCCGATTAACAGACTGGTAAGAACAGCGGATGAACTTGCATTAGGTAATCTTTGGACCGAACAATTGCAAGTGACTTCAGGCGATGAACTTGGTATACTGACAATGGCAATTAATAAAATGCAGGAAAACATTAGGGGATTGATTACTGAGATTACAATATCATCAGATAATATGGAAAAAACATCAAAAGCTTTAAGCATGCACGCATTTAATACAACGAAGACAACTGAAGAAGTGGCACGAACGGTCGATCAAATATCAAAAGGTGCGATGGAACAAGCCCAGGATACAAATGCAGCCTCAGATACAATCATAGAACTGGGCACCATTATTAAGAAGAATACTCAAGGCGCAAAAGCCCTTGAAAAATCATCGATAGAAATTAACAAACTATCCTTAGATGGCATAGCTGTTATTGGTTCTCTTATAAAAAACACCAACGAAAGCAAAAATGCAATGGATGAAATACTAATCAGTGTCGGACAGACAAATGATCGCGCAAACAAAATTGGTGAAGCCAGCAATCTTATTAAAACGATTGCAGATCAGACCAACTTATTGGCACTGAATGCAGCAATAGAAGCGGCTAGAGCCGGTGAGCACGGACGAGGTTTTGCCGTAGTTGCAAGTGAAATCAGAAAACTCGCAGAGCAATCCACCTATTTCACAAGTGAAATCGACGAGATGTTAACAGAATTACTAGCGGCTTCAAAAGATGCCTTAGAAACCGGAGCAACAGTAAAAGGTGCAGTGGAAGCGCAAGTGGATTCCGTACATGAAACGGAGCGTTCCTATCATAAGATAGCAGCAGGTATTGAAGAATCCCTGAATGAAATCAGGAAAATCAGTGAAATCAGTCAAATTATGGAAGAAAACAGAGAAGATGTTATGAGCGTTGTTGAAGGTCTTGCAGGTATTGCACAAGAGAATGCTGCCAGTACGCAAGAGACCAATGCCGCCAGTGAAGAAATGTTAGCTTCAATGGTTGAAGTGGAGAATGCCAGTCAACAATTAAATGAACTTGCGGAGCAATTAAAAGGCTTAATCAGTCATTTTAAACTGGCGTCAAACGTAACGCCAAATAGTCTTGAAAGTTAAGGGAGGCAATACAATGAAAAAAAGTGATATAGGCTTAATAGGCTTAGCGGTAATGGGTGAGAACCTCGTGATGAATATGGCCAGTAAAGGGTTTACTGTTTCCGTATTTAACAGAGATATCAAAAAAGTAAGTAACTTTGTAGAGCTTAGAGGTAAGCAAGAGAATATTGTTGGGACCTATACGGTAGAACAATTGGTCAACTCACTAGAGAAACCAAGAAAAATAATGTTGATGATTAAATCCGGACAGCCGGTGGACGCAATCATTGAGACCTTAATACCTTATCTGGATAAAGGAGACATCATCATTGATGGTGGAAACTCTTACTTTTCGGATTCCATAAGAAGAACCAAGTATCTCGAAGACAAAGGCTTCCTATTTATTGGTGCAGGTGTATCCGGCGGTGAAGAAGGCGCATTAAAAGGGCCAAGTATTATGCCGGGTGGTTCTCTTAAAGCTTGGCCGCACGTAGAAACCATTTTCAAAGCCATATCAGCCAAGGTTGAAGATGGGACACCCTGTTGTGATTGGGTAGGTGAAGATGGAGCCGGTCACTACGTTAAGATGGTACACAATGGTATTGAGTATGGGGATATGCAACTCATATCTGAAGCCTATCAGTTGATGAAAGACTACCTCGGTATGACCGCTGATGAGATGCACACAGTATTTAAAGAATGGAACAAAGGAGAACTCGACAGTTATCTCATAGAAATAACCAGTGACATACTAGCGTATAAAGATGTAGATGGTGGTGCTTTACTTGAAAAAATTCTTGATGCCGCCGGACAAAAAGGCACAGGGAAATGGGCTTCATGTTCTGCTCTTGATGAAGGCATTCCTCTAACATTAATTGGTGAATCTGTTTTTGCCCGTTGCTTATCAGCACTTAAAGAAGAACGCGTTGTGGCTTCAAGTATTCTATCAGGGCCTACGCCAAAATTTTCAGGAGATAAACAAGCCTTTATAGAAGACATAAAAAATGCACTGTACGCATCAAAAATCATTTCATATGCCCAAGGATACGCTTTAATGCGTGCTTCAGCAAAAACATTTGGGTGGCATCTGAATTATGGTGGTATTGCCTTGATGTGGCGAGGTGGGTGTATCATTAGATCCGCTTTTTTAATTAGAATCAAAGAAGCCTACGATCATAATCCGGAACTGAATAATCTACTTCTAGACCCATTTTTCAGGAAAGTCATCGAAAACACACAAGACAGTTGGAGAAGGGTTTGTGGTTCGGCCATCGCAAATGGCATACCGATTCCGGCTTTTACGGCAGCATTAACCTATTATGACGGTTATAGAAGTGAACAACTTCCTGCCAATCTATTACAAGCACAAAGAGATTATTTTGGGGCACACACCTATGAAAGAACGGATAAGCCTCGAGGAGAATTCTTCCATACGAATTGGACAGGCCGTGGTGGCAATACCACCTCAGATATATACACAGTATAGTAATTAAATGAACCGCATAAAAAGAACCACATAATAATGAACCAACAAAACAAAAGGGAGGCCGACATATAATGCTGGCACTGATTATTGAGACAAGCACAACATCGGCCAAGGCCATGCTATATGACAGTCAAGATAGAATTATAGATATGTTAATAGAACCTTTTCCATTATCCATAAGTAATATGTCCACACAAGATACCCAAGAAGTTTATAAGTTCTCGATGGCGGTAGGGCGCAAGATTGCCCAGGGGAAAAAGGTGGATATCATCTCAATCTCGGCAACATGGCATAGCATTTTGCTGTGTGATCATAACATGACACCCATAACCCCCACATATTTGTGGTCATACACAGGGGCAGAGCAAGTCGTCATTAATATTCAAAAAGACAAAGAACTTACAAAAGAACTGTATGCTAGAACGGGATGTATACCCCATGCCAATTATCCCTTGTATAAACTGATGCATTTAAAAGAGCTGGGTTATAATACGCGGGAAGCCTATATCCTTGGACAAGGCAGTTACACTTTCTATAAAATGACAGGACAACGTATGGTTTCAAGAAGTATGGCCTCAGGATCAGGGATGCTTAATATACACACATTAGACTATGATGAAACCATATTAAACCTAATTGGTATCGATAGGTGTCAACTTGGACAGTTGTGTGACCATAGGGATACCCAAGCTTTAAGTTCAGAGGCGGCCAATCTACTGGGCATAAAAAGTGGTATCCCGGTTATACCAACCCAACCGGATGGGGCCCTCAATCAAGTGGGAGCAGGAGCGCTAAGTAATGGGGTCATGACCTTATCCGTCGGGACAAGTGCGGCCTTAAGAGTTACAACCTCAAGCCCTGTATTAAACGATAATGCAAACATTTGGTGTTACACGACGCCCATATCATGGTTAAGTGGTGCAGCCACATCGGGCGCCTGTAATTGCGTGGACTGGATAAAAAACGAAATGTTTCCCCCGGAAGTAACGTATAAGGATATAGAAGAACAGATGACGTTTATGAATAAGACGCCTATATTTTTACCCTTCCTTTTTGGAGAGCGAAGCCCGGGATGGAAGGATGATAAAAAAGGTGGATTCTTTGAACTCAGTAACCACACAACATCTGAAGATATGTACTTAGCGGTACTTGAAGGTGTGATTTTTAATATACTACAGTGTTACAAAATACTCGTAGACCATAATGGCAAGCCAAGTAAAGTCATACTCTCTGGTGGTATACTCAACTCAAAGTTCTGGACACAGATGTGTAGTGACATCTTACAAGTAGAATTAGAATGTTCCGATGTCGATCAAACCTCAATGCTTGGAGCAGCAGTATTGGCCCTAGAAGTAAGTGGAGAAATCAAGGACATAAAAGACTTTAAAACAGAAAAAGGCATAACCATCTATCCAAGAAAAGCATATAAAGAGATCTATGAAAAAAAATATGCAGAATATGAATACTGGTATCATATAACATCTTAGAAAAATCTAAAAAGAACACACAAAAACACCGTGGAATATCAAAAACGCATATGCTATAATAAACCTCATGTTCATGTGTATTATGGTGACTACAGTGCTTCTGTGGGAATAGATGGTGAGATACTGGCTGGAAGTTTACCTTTGAAACAATTGAAGTTAGTTAATGCTTGGATGATACTACGTGAAGAGGAACTGTATCATGCTTGGAACAACGCAGTAAGAGGTATGAGTTTTGAAAAGATAGAACCTTTACGATAAGGAGGTAAAGTGATGTATGTTATTGATAATATAGTCTATGCAGGAGAGCCGGTTGACGACTTGAGTGTAATTGAAGTAAAAATAGTTGATCGACTGTGTTTAATTGTGACCTTTAATAATAAAGAACAAAGGATTTTTGATTGTATTGAATTATTGAACTACCCTGTTTATCAAGAGTTGTTAAATCAATCAGTTTTTGAGACGGTAGCAATACAACATGGCATAATTGTATGGAAAGACGGTGACATAGATATCTCCACAGAAAAAGTATATCGAATGAGTTACCCATATAATAATCAACTAGTCATTTAAAAAAATACCCATTATAATATATTATATCCCCTCTCATTATAGCCAAGAAAAGAGAAGCATTTTGCCTCTCTTTTTTTTGGCCATTTTGGGTCGATAATTTTTCTAAAACGATTGTATTTAGGAACTTAAGTTAGTTAACATCGACCATGAAGTTCCTAAAACAGGATTGTGTTATGGAGCAAGTCAGCATGGATGCTGACCGTCGACATTTGGTGCACGGATGCACCAACGGTCGACCGTAATAACACAGTCTGTGGAAGGGTTTTCATGGAACCCCCTTATAGTATCTAATTCCCCTAATTGTATTAATTCCATACCAACCATACTTCCTCTTGCTTTATAACAAACGATTAGGTAAGATAGAAGAGTAGCCGCATAAAGCAAAACAAAAATTAGCAAGGGGAGGTAACCTATGTACCAGAATTATATATTTGATCTATACGGCACCCTCATAGACATCAAAACAGACGAATCATCCGAATCGGTATGGGAAAAAATAGCCGTATTCATGGGCTACCAAGGTACCTATATCAGTGGAAAAGAACTCAAGCAATCCTACGACAAATACGTAAAAAAATACTTATCACGGGTCAAAAACACAGACTATCCAGACATCGACATCACCGACGTATTCTATAAGATCTACAAAGACTTAGACACCAAAGCAAGTCCAAAACTCGTACAACACACCGTCAAAGCCTTTCGTGCCATCACAACAGAACATATACGTTTGTACCCCGGCGTCATGGATATGCTGCAAGAACTGAAAAAAAGTAAAAAACGCCTATTCATACTCTCTAACGCACAGAGAGCCTTTTTGCAAGCAGAAATGAAGATGCTGGGCATTAAGAACGTCTTTGATGAGATCTATGTATCCTCAGACAAAGGGATGTGTAAACCGGATCCGGCACTCCTTGAGATGGTACTGGCAGAAAACAGCCTTAAGAAAAAAGAAACCGTAATGATTGGAAAGGATTATGCCACAGACATCAAAGGTGCTATTGCAGCCGGCATTGACAGTCTCTATATCCATACCAATCTCAGCGACAAAAAAGCCAAGAGAGAAGAAGCAACCTTTGAGATTGCTGACGGCTTTCACGAAGACATCATCAAGCTACTGGTCTTACAACAATAGAGAGCTACCACAGAATCAATAAACTTAATGGAGAGATCACATGAAAACATTTGATAAAAAAGAAGTGGCAAAAGAAGGTCTAAAAGTAGGCCTAAAAGCCTTCATCCTGACCTTTGGCATCGCCTTTTTTGTATCACTCATCATCAACATATCGGTGATTGAACACCTGCAAGACTATCTCCAAGGGACACTCAGCCAGAACATTGGCTTTCGATTTGGCATGGTCATCAGGACCACCTCCATAATTATGAACATGGCCGTATTCAACACCTCCGGACAGATTCAACTGGGACTCTTGGCTTTTATCGGACTGCCCCTCTTCTCCTTTTATCTGGCAGATCGAAATGATAATAAGAAAGAAGGTATGGACGACGTTGGCATCTTCATCTATATGGTGGCATCCGGTGTCTACACCATACTCCTTATGACCATGGCCCTCATAGGCAAAGGTACTTTCCTAGGGATCAACATCAACTTTGTGTCTTTAAGAAACCCTATCCTTACCCTTGTCATTACCTTCCTAATACAAGTGGTCATCGGTATGAATTATGACGCTAACCGTTTTGCGGGGGTTCTAGCAACCAGATGGATGATAAGATTAAGCCTTGGCCTATCAGGCCTGATTGGTATTATTGCTTTTATTGCCGGTGCAACGAAAGTTACAACGAACCCACTACTGATTTTCATGGGCATTCTGCTCCTTGTACCCAACCTTATGGCCTATATCCTATTCATGATGATGGGCATCGGCATTGATTTTAACAGCGGACTGGACAAATTATTAGCCTTTGGCAATGTGAATCTAACCTATACAGGCATGCCCATAGGCGTTCGTTTGCTATTACTCGTCCTATTTATTGGTATAACCTTATACGCCATATCTAGGATTGAGAAAGAAAAGTTCCTAGGCGGCCTCATTGCCTTTGCCACCTTGTTTTCCTTGACCTGTCTGGGCTTGGCTTATTCTACCAGAATTAACCTAGGTTTAATCAAAGGCCTCATGGAAGTAGATATGGGCATCAACCTCATCAAAGCCTTCCTCTATCCCTTTGTCGGTATCTTTTTGCTCGGCGGACTGTGGCAAGCCGTCCAGAGAGTGAGAAATGTCATTCGAAGTTAGGCCGAGTTAAGAAAAATATACTATAAAACAAACAAAAAAATAGACCTTCAAGGTCTATTTTTATTGCTTGTTTTCAGCGTAGAACTTTTCTTTAACGCAAAACAGTCGCATCACTTTTTAACTCAATCATTTTACAAGACTCACCAATGATAAACTCAGTGGTGATTGTTTCATGAACAAGAGGCTCTTGAGTCACAGAAACGGCTTTAAAAAGTGTCTCAGCAATTTTCCTAATATCTTGCCGTATGGTGGTAATCTTGGGATAAAAATACTGATTGTCAATACCGTCAAAGCCAACAATAGATAAGTCATCAGGAATGGAGATCTTCAGCTTGTAGGCACGCATAATCAAACCTTGAGCAATCTGGTCATTGGCACAGACGATGGCGGTTGGCCGATCGTTCAAGGACCAGAAATAGTCCAAGGCCTTAACACCGGTCTCATAGCTGAAACGGTCTGAGAAGAAAACCAAATCCTCCCGAACCTCCAGATCATGACTCTCCAGTGTATCCATATAACTTTGCTTTCTAACATTCGCCGTATGATAGGCCTTCATAGCACCGGCAAAAGCGATTTTTCTGTGATTCAGATTATACAGATAATCGACCAACTTCTTGATGCCATTGTAGTTATCAGACGTAACTGTAGAGAAGCGATGATCTGAACAACGGTCCAAGCAAGCAATGGTCTGTGTGGCATTTAGATCCTTGTAGAGATCATAATTCACACCCTCCGTCAGAATGATCTTATTACATCGTATGCTTTGACAATACCTTAAGTATTGAATTTCTTTTTCCTTGCTGTTTTCAGTATCGCAGATAATCAATGCACATACATTTTCAAAAGCAATATTATTCAACTCTTTAATCAGATTGGCAAAAAAAGGATTGCTCACATCATATATAAAAATAGCAATAGAATTAGAATCTTGAGAAAAAAGATTTTTAGCCATTTGATTGGGAACATAATTATATTCCTTGATAATGGCTTCAACTTTTTCTCTGATTTCATTGGAGGTACTATCCGGTTGGTTAATGACCCTTGAAACAGTAGCGGTTGAAACCCCTGCAATCCTTGCGATATCACGGATACCGAAGTATTTTTTGTGCTTATTATTCATTGTAACCACCCTTTATCTTGATATGTAACAAGTATACTTCTCTTTACCTAGAATCCAATGGCCATGCCATATCCCTAGGCCGATTTGATCAATATGTCTATCCATTATACAAAAAAGACATAGAAGCAGGCAGAATAACAAAAGAAGACGGACTGGAGATCATCAACGCCTTTTTCATAAAATGTAACGAACTCAACAAGCTAAGGTCTTGGCCAGATTCAGAATTCTTCTTAGGCTATCAGATGTTCATCAACTTAGCGGTAGGTGGCCAGACTGTAGAGGGTGAAGACGCTGTAAATGACGTATCTCATCTATGTGTCGAAGCTTGTGCCGACGTAAAACTATTCACACCCTCCATATCGGTAAAATGGTTTGAGAAAACCGATGACGCCTTTATGATTGAAGCGGTAGAAGCCATGATGCAACACCAAGGAGGACAACCGGCCTTTTACAATGACCTAGCTTTTATTAGAACCCTAAGAGACTTAGGTATAGATGAAGCAGACTTAGTCAACTGGGCGCCAGACGGTTGTATTGAAGCTTCCATACCCGGCAAATGGGATTTTGCAGCAAAAGGCCCATGGCTGAATGTGGAAAAAGTCCTTGAGATTACCCTAAACAACGGGGTTGATCCCAAAACCGGTGTGCTCTTCAAAAAAACAGATAGGGACATCTTAAGTTGTCAATCCGCAGACGAGATTTTTGATGAATATAAGAAGATGTTGACTTACTTCATGGACCTACAAGTGGTGACAGAACACATCAGCGATGAACTCCATATCATTACCGACATCAATGCTTTTAGAGCTTCTTTAATAGAAGATTGTATAGGAAGAGGCTTAGACCTTGTAGAAGGCGGCTCCAAGTATTCAGTGGACGGCGGACCGACAGCAGGCACCATCAGCGCTGGGGATGCTATGGCAGCCCTTGACACCATTGTCTTTGGAGACAAGCGCATCACCATGGAAGCGCTCCTACATGCCCTTGCTACCAATTATGAGGATAGGACAACAACACCAACAGGAGAAGACATTCGCTTGATGATGGTCAACAAAGCACCTAAGTTTGGTAACGATGATGACCGGGCGGACAAATGGATTGTAGCACTTGAAGACTACATCGGTTCAAGCTACCGTCACGATTACAAAAGCTCCAAATATGGCAAAGGACCCATACCTTGTTGCTATTCTTATAGCCAATCACCGGTCACCGGCAACGTGGCTTTTGGAAGAAGCATCGGCGCAACACCGGAAGGTAGAAAAGACGGCTCAGCTGTAAACAACGGCATCTCACCGGCCAACGGATCTGAGAAAGAAGGGGCAACAGCCGCTTGTAACTCCGTAGCCAAGTTGCCAAGCATCTGGTTCCAAAAAGGCGCCATCTTCAACATGCGCCTGACACCTTCAGCACTGGAAACACTGGAGAACCGTCAGAAAGTTGTGGATATGATCAAAGTCCTGTTTAGGAACTACGGACAACAGATTCAGTTTAACGTGGTCGACGGCAAGATCTATGAAGACGCCATTCTGAATCCGGAAAACTATAAAGACCTTATGGTACGCGTCTCCGGATACAGTGCCTTATTTACAACCTTAGCACCTGCAGTGCAAGAAGACGTCATCAGCAGGAATCAACTGGAGATCTAAAAGGAGCCAAAATGGAAAGTGGAATCGTATTTAATCTAGAGCGTTTTGCAACAGAAGACGGCGATGGCATCCGGACGGTGGTCTTTCTTAAGGGGTGTGGGTTGAGATGCTTATGGTGTGCCAACCCGGAATCTCAGTCCTTCAAGCCACAAGTCGTATACAACGAGAACCTATGCACCGGATGCGGTAGATGCTTGACCCTATGTCCCGTAGGCGCCATAGACTACGATGAAGACTTTGGCTATATCAGCAACCAGGAACAATGTGACATTTCGGGTAAGTGTATCAAAGAATGCCTATACAATGCAAGAACCATGTCTGGAGAAAGCATGACCAGTGGGGCACTTGTAGAACAACTTTTAAAAGATGAAAAATATTATACTGAATCTGGTGGGGGTGTCACCTTCAGCGGTGGCGAACCCTTGTACCAAGATCGCTACATAAAAGAATGTGCCCTTAAGCTCAAAGAAAAAAACATCCCCATCTTAATAGAAACCTGCGGTCATATCGGTCAAGATCATCTAGCCAATATCCTAGATATCACAGAAGTCATCTATTTTGATCTAAAAATGATGGACCCGGTTAAGCACAAGGACCTAACAGGAGAAGACAACAAACTTATACTTGAGAATCTCCGCTATCTGGACACAAACTACAAAGGCAGGTTGGTTGTACGTTATCCCTTTATACCGAAGAAAAACGATAATCTTAAGGATCTAGACCAGGCAGTGGCTTTTGTAGAAAGTCTATCCAGTGTGAAACAAATGGTGTTTCTTCCCTATCACCGATTAGGCCTACCCAAGTACCGCGGCCTTGGTCGTACCTATGCCATGGGGGATCAGGTTTCTTTGCAAAGAAAGGATATCGCTTGGCTTAGAAAACGATATCAAGAAAGTCGACTGGAGATTCGCATTTCATAACCCGATCATCAACATTTAAGACTAAAGGAGACATTATGAGTGAGATAAGAAAAATGTTAGCCCTTGACTGTGGTAACTCTTCCTACCGTTTGGTCTTAGGCACCTATCAAGAAGACCGGTTTGACATGGAAGTGATTGCACAAGAAAAAAACGCCATGATCAAAGTCAAAGACCACTATTATTGGGATTTGCTGAAGATGTATCAATGCCTTATAGATCATGTCAAAGCCTTAGTGAGAAGAGGCGAACAACTGGACGCTATAGGGATCTGTACCTGGGGTGTTGACTTTGCCCTCTTTGACCAACAAGGTTTTCAGCTAGGGCATGCCCTAAGCTACCGCAACACCATGGGTGAAAAAGAGCTGGCAAAAGTACCAAAGATAGACCAAGCAGAACTTTTCATGCAAACGGGTATACTCAGTGATCGTATTAATTCCGTCTACCTGCTTCAAGCCATGAAAGAAGCCATGCCGGCGCGGATTAGCGCCTGTAACAAACTCTTAATGGTACCCGATATCTTCAACTATATGTTAACAGGGGTCATGATGAATGAACCCAGTGAGATCAGCACAAGCCAACTCTTTAACAGTAGGACCAAAGCAATTGATGATACGGCCTGTGACTACTTCAATATACCAAAAGACTGGTTTTCTAAGATCGGTCAGCACGGTCAAGTCATAGGGGATCTATTGCCATCGGTCAAAGAAGACATAGGCATCCAAGGTCAGCTGCCGGTCATATGTGTACCCTCCCATGACACAGCCGCCGCCGTTATGGCCATACCCGCAGAAGAAGACGAATTTCTATTCATCAGCTCCGGCACTTGGGCACTCATTGGCGCAGAGCTAGACGAGCCTATTATGAACGAAGCGGTCTTATCCAAAGGCCTGACCAATGAAGTGGGTGCCTACAATAAGATTACCCTGCTAAAAAACAGCACCGGTATGTTCATCTTAGAAAAAATGAAAAAAGAATACGAAGAAGAAATCGACAGCAAGATCTCTTGGGAAACGTTTCTAAGTCTTACAGACAAAAGTAGCATAAAAACTTGGATAGATGTCAACGATCCAAGACTCTTTAACCCGACACATATGGGTCGAGCCGTAGAAAGACTTATAGAAGTAAAGATAGAAGCCAAGATAGAAGCCAAGATAGAAGCCGAGATAGAAGCAAAGATAACAGAAAAGGCACAGACAGAGAACAGTTCTATAGACTGGGGTAAGTTGCTGGGCGTCGTACAAAGGTCCATGGCCAAGAACTTTGCAGACACAGTATCGGATCTAGAAGCGGTCATTGGCAAGACGTTTGATACCATATACATTGTCGGAGGCGGATCTAGGAACCAATACATCAACCAACTGACAGCCACATATAGCCGTAAAACCGTGGTCACCTGTGGAGAAGAAAGCACCTGTCTGGGCAATCTAGGTGCCCAACTGAATCATTTCAAGCCTGAACTAACCTTAAAAGAAATACGCCAAATAATTAAAAACTCTATAGAAATCAAGCGCTATCAAGCTAAGCAATAAGAGGTACGACTAAGCCAGCTATAAGGAGTAAAAAATGAATGAGCATATTTTGGAAATGAAAGATGGTTAAAGGGTCAAAACTAAGTTTCACTAAATTCACCCACCATATGTAGATTACGTTGATACATTCATAACTACATATGGTAGGTGAAAGTTCAACTATATAGTTTTGACACCTTAACCAAAGATATTAACAAAAGTTTTTTCGGGGTAAAAGTATTAAAAGATGCCCAAATCAGTGTCAAACCAGGGGAAGTCCATGTACTTCTGGGAGAAAACGGTGCAGGCAAGTCCACGCTGATAAAAATCCTCTCTTCAGCTTATAAGAAAGATTCAGGTCAAGTCATCATAGGCGGTGAGGAAGTACACTTCAAGAACCCCAAAGAAGCCATTGATCAAGGCATCAGTGTGATCTACCAAGAGTTTAATCTCAACCCTTTTGTATCCATCTATGAGAATATGTTTCTTGGAAAAGAGTACCTTAAAAACGGTATGATTGATGAGAAAAAGTCCATAGAAGAAGCAAAGAAGCATATGGACCGCATCGGTTTGGACCTATCGCCAAGAACCCTGGTCTCCACCTTAAGTGTGGCCCAGAAACAAATGGTAGAGATTGCAAAAGCCATATCCTATGATCTTAAGGTATTGGTACTGGATGAACCCACTGCGGCCATCACAGAAACAGAAACCAAAAAGCTTTTTGAGATTGTCAGAGAACTGAAGAAACAAGGCGTAGGTATCAAGACATAACCTTCGACATAAAAAAAGGTGAGATTCTAGGTGTAGCCGGTCTTGTCGGATCTGGACGAACGGAACTGGCCAAGTGTATCGTAGGTGCTTACAAAACTCAAAAAGGATCTGTCAAAGTCCATGGTAAGACCTTAAAGGGCAACAGCATACCGGAGACCATTCATGAGAAGATTGCCTACCTCAGTGAAGACCGAAAAGATGAAGGCTTAGTCCTGATTCATAGTGTGGAAGACAACATCGCCTTACCGAATCTACAGATGTTCAAAAAAATCCTGCTGGATGACAAGGCTATAAGACAAGTCACCAAAGACTATATCTCAAAGCTGAGGATCAAAACATCCTCGCCCAAAGCCCAAGTCAAGACACTGTCTGGTGGCAATCAACAAAAAGTGGTCATCGCCAAGTGGTTATGCCTAGACGCTGACATTTACATCTTTGATGAACCGACCAGAGGCATTGATGTTGGGGCCAGAGATGAGATCTATGAGATTATGTATGAACTGATTCAGCAAGGTGCCTCTATTATGATGATCTCATCGGACCTAGTGGAAGTACTTAAGATGTGTGACCGGGTAGCGGTCATGCGAGAAGGTCGCATGGAAGGCATATTCGTTAACGACGCAGACCTAAGTCAAGAGAGAATAATGACATACGCACTAAGTGGAGGAAAAATCAATGGAAAACAGTAAAAAAACAATAGGCAACAAAAGCATCAACATTCAATCGATTACGCTCTATTTAGGCGCTACAAGCATCTTTGTCATATTTACCCTTTTGTGTCAGATTTCTGGTAAGAACTTTTTTACCATGGGTAATATACAGAACATCATCAATCAGTCGGCGATTATCGCTGTCATAGCCATAGGCCAATCCATCTTTCTAGTTTTGGCACTTGTTTTAAGTTTTGCAGGTTGTACCACAGGGGAAGACGTACCCGAATCAGGGGATACGCCAGACACAACAACAACAACAGAAACACAAGCACCGCAACCGGACACGGCAGAAGAGAAGTTGGTTATTGGCTTCGTGCCTATGACCATGAACAACGAGTACTTCATCACCATGGTTAACGGTGCACAGCAAAAAGCAGATGCACTGGGCATTCAATTAGACGTTCAAGCAGCAGACCAACACGCCAGTGCAGCAGCTCAACTCATGATTGTTGAGAACATGATTACTTCAGGCGTAGACGGAATCTGTATTGTACCAAGTTCCTCAGAAGGTTTAGCAACAGCCTTAATGAAATGTAAAGAAGCAGGTATTCCGGTCATCAACCTAGACACAAGAATCAATCAAGAAGTACTGGATGAGGCCGGTATGGAAGTACCTTTCTTTGGTACCAATAACTATGCAGGCGCATTTTCAGCAGGCGAATATGTAGTCGCCAACTTTGAAGCAGGCATTGAAACCGCTATACTTACAGGTATCGAAGGTCAGCAAAACGCAGCAGATCGACGTAACGGTTTCTTTGATGCAACCGAAGGCCATGTTAACGTGGTCGCAGAACAATCCGCTAATTGGGAAGTAGACCAAGGCTATACAGCAACACAGAACATCATCAGTGCCAACCCGAATATCAAATTAATCTTCGCTTCCAACGACGGTATGGCAATTGGTGCTCTACGTGCGGTTGAAGAAGGCGGTCTCAAAGACCAGATTCAGATCATCGGATTTGACGCCATCTCAGAAGCCCTTAACCTTGTAGAAAGCGGCGACTTATTCGGAACCGTGGCCCAGTATCCAGCAGAAATGGGTATCCTAGGTGTTGAGAACATCGTTAAGAGTGTTAGAGGTGAGACAGTAGAAGCTGCCATTGACACAGGCGCCAAACTCATTACAACAGAAAACGTAGCAGAACATAAAGCATATTCAGCACATTTTGCAGATTAAGTTCATAGACATGTAACAGGAAGGTGCAACATGGACCTTCCTGTTACATGAAGCCTGAAAAGTCGTATGAAATCAATCAAAACCATAAATCAAACAAAAGGAAATAGGTGAACGCCATGGTCCATATGCATTCTGTATTCTGTACAACCTTATCAGCCCTCAACGAGCCATTGCCGGCGGTGGATTATCTGGTAGCCTTCTCAGGGGACAAAGAAGTCAAATGCGCCAAGTACGCAACCTATGGCACCGTAGAACTGGCAGAAAACGCTCTAGAAGCTCTAGGCAATCAGAACGCTGTCCTACTTGCTAACCATGGACTAAACGCCGTAGCCGGTAACATGATGATGGCTTTTGCCATCGCAGAACAGATTGAATTTTGCGCCGAGATCTACATTCGTGCAAGAAGTGCCGGAACACCGGTTATATTAGAAGATGAAGAAATGGCAAGAATGGTAAAACGCTTCGCTAATTACGGACAGAAAGTAGAAGTCTAGCCCTTGACAAGACCATGGAATACGCGTAGAATAAGCTTTAATTCAAATACAACAAACCATGCGTCGATAAGGACCAGTACACACGTAAGCGAATCTGTTGAAGGGCGAAGTCCCCAACCAGAGAAAAAATCCTAGGCTGAGAGATTTTGATTCGAACCTGTAGAACCTACCTTGGAGCAGCCTTAGAAACAAGGCCGGAAGCTTACCGTTACACAAGCACTTGAGACTGTCTAAGGACATAAACGAGGGTGGTACCGCGACAATCATCGCCCCTTGCATTTGCAAGGGGCTTTTTTAATGCTTGAAAAATATTCTAATAAACACAACCTATAATAAGGAAGGAGCATCAATCATGGCAAAAGAAAAACAATTCGTAGAAGCCATCACCAGTATGGATCAAGATTTTTCACAGTGGTACACCGATGTGGTCAAGAAAGCAGAGCTTATCGACTACTCCAGTGTCAAAGGCTGTATGGTCATCAAGCCTTATGGCTACGCCATATGGGAACTGATACAAAAACAACTCGACAAGAGGTTCAAGGACACAGATCATGAGAACGTCTACATGCCTATGTTCATACCAGAGAGTCTATTACAAAAAGAAAAGGACCACGTAGAGGGCTTTGCACCGGAAGTAGCATGGGTTACCCATGGTGGTTCAGAGAAGTTAGCAGAGCGCCTATGCATTCGTCCTACTTCAGAGACCCTGTTCTGCGAACATTATGCCAATATCATTCAATCCTATAGAGATCTACCTAAGCTTTATAATCAGTGGTGTTCTGTTGTCAGATGGGAAAAAACCACCAGACCTTTCCTAAGATCATCTGAATTCCTATGGCAAGAAGGCCACACCGCCCATGCCACAGCCGATGAAGCCCAAGCAGAGACCCTTAAGATGTTAGAAGTCTATGCTGAGTTCTGTGCCAACGTCTTAGCCATCCCTATGGTCAAAGGTCGTAAGACAGAGAAAGAAAAATTCGCAGGCGCCAAAGCCACCTATACTATAGAAGCTTTGATGCACGATGGTAAGGCCCTACAGTCAGGCACCACCCACAACTTCGGTGACGGTTTCGCCAAAGCCTTTGATATTCAGTATACGGACACAGACAATACATTGAAATACGTTCATCAAACCTCATGGGGTATGAGTACCCGCCTCATCGGTGCAGTCATCATGGTACATGGTGACGATTCAGGCTTAGTCTTACCACCTGCCATTGCGCCTATAGAAGTTATGATTATCCCCATCATGCAGAAGAAAGAAGGGGTACTGGAAAAAGCCGAAGAACTAAGGAAGCGTCTAGCCATAAGCCATAGAGTCAAAGTGGACACCAGTGACAAGAGCCCAGGATGGAAATTCTCAGAGTACGAGATGAAGGGCGTGCCTGTCAGAGTCGAGATCGGACCCAAAGATATGGAGAAGAATCAATGTGTCTTAGTTAGAAGAGACACCAGAGAAAAGTTGATTATATCCTTAGATGAGTTGGAAGTTAACGTAGAGAATCTACTCAGTCAGATGCAACAAGACTTGTTAGACAAAGCGACGGGGCACAGAGACGCCCATACCACCACCGCCGTCACCATGGAAGACTTCGCGTCACAGTTAAAAGCAACCCCAGGCTTCGTCAAAGCCATGTGGTGTGGCGAGACAGAATGCGAAGAAGCAATTAAGGAAGCAACCGGTGCGTCATCCAGATGCATGCCCTTTGAGCAAGAGGAGTTGGCTGAGACTTGTATCTGTTGCGGTAAGGAAGCGAAGGAAATGGTGTTTTTCGCGAGGGCCTACTAAAAGCGAAAGTACTGGCCAACTCGAAAAACTCATATGTTACATCACAGTTACATTTCCCAAAAAATCTTGTATTCTGCGGAGAATGTGATAAAATAAGAGAAGGCACAGACTTTATGAATCAATATGGGTTCTTAGAATAACAAGTCTATTACAGATTTGTTACATCTAGGGATTGTGTGTTGACGTTACTTAAAGGGGAGTGCTATAATTTATCCTGTGTTGTAGACTCGATAAAGGGGGCTACACAGAAGGCGTACAATTAACAAGGAGGAGACACTAGCAATGAAATTAAAAGGAGGAAACAAAAACATGAGAAAAACAAATCGTTTTGTTGCATTACTTATGGCTTTGATTCTAGTTTTCAGCTCAGCAATGAGCACTGCAGTTTTCGCAGAAGTTAACGAAGACGTAGTAGGAACTAGCTTCGAAGCAACAGTAGGCAAACTTAAGGCAGTAGGAATTATGCAAGGTTACCCAGATGGAACTTTCAAACCAGAAGGTGAAATCACAAGAGCAGAATTTGCTAAGATCGCAGTTACAGCACTTGGTCTTGCAGATGCAGCTGAGATATCAAGAGGAACTACAAGATTCCCTGACGTATATCTTAACCATTGGGCAACTGGTTTTATCAATGTAGCAGTTAACAGAGGCTTAATCGTTGGTTATCCAGATGGTACATTCAGACCAGAAGGCAAATTAACTAACGCTGAAGCAGTGACCATTCTTGTTAGACTTGTTGGACTTGGTCCAGTAGTAGACAAGCAAGGAACTTGGCCAGCAAACTACATCGGAGCAGCTTCTAATGAAGGTATCCTTAAAGGTGTAAACGTAGCAAGCTCAACCAACGCACTTCGTGGTTTAACTGCAGAGATGTTAATGAACACACTTACAGTTCAAAAATGGGGCGCAACTGGTTATGACAATGACGGTTCCGTAAGTTATGGTAAATTATGGGATGGTGAGACTCCAGCTAGTAAATTAACATTATTAAATGATAACTTAGGCATCAATGAAATCGAAGGCAGACTAATGGCTATCGATGATGAAGAAGTTACAATTGGTAATACTGATTATGACTATGTTGGCGCAGCAGCTGACGAAGCATGGTTATTCTTAAACATGGTTGATGCATGGCAAAATGAAGATGATGAAATAATCTATGTTGTTGCTACAAGCAAACAATTCTTTGATGCTATCGAAGTTGATGCTGATGCGGAAGAATTAACACTAGTAGAAGCAGATAAAGATTATGATATCGCTTCAAATGTAGTAGTTTACATCGACGGTGAAAGAGAAGCGCGAGCTGATCTTGAAGATAATGATTATGACTACGCTAAAGTTGTACTAAATGATGATGGAGATGTAGTGGCTATTAGTGCTTATCTCTGGGATGATACATTAATTGTTGAAGAAACAAGCGGTTTTGATGTAATCGGTTTTGGTGGCGATGAATTAGACGTTGAAGACTTTGCAATTGTTAAAGCAGGGAAAACTATTTCATTAGATGATTTAGATGAAGGAGATATCCTTTACTTTAATGAAAGTGCTGAGTATGCAGTAGTATACAATCGTTCAGTAACTGGAGAAATTGGACGTATTTTCACAACTAGAATCGTCGTAAATGGCGAAGATTATGAATTCTCTGCAAATTTCAGATATTTGGATAAAGATGGTGATTTAGTTGCTTTAGATAGTGACGGAGCAGAACAATTCAAAGATGCTGATGAAGATGTAACAATCTTCTTGAATCATGCTGGTGATCCAGTATTTATTACTGGCGACTTAGGAATTGCACCAACTTCTTCACTATATGCGTATGTGACAGATGTATACACTTATGCTGCAGCTAGAACTGGTGAGTCAATGCGAGGAATAGATGTTGTAAATCAAAACGGTGCAAAAGTATCATATGATTTAAAAGCAGCTGACCTTGATGATGGAGATAATGATTTATATGCAGGTGATGCAGCAGATTTTGATGCTCAAGTTAAAGCTGACTTGATTATTAAACTTGAAATTAAAGAAGATGCTACTTTAAAATCAGTTGAAGTAGTAGATTTTGGAACAACAGTTACAGCAGGCGGTGCTACTGATCCTGTAAAAGTATCTGCTCGATTCGTTGGAGCATATAGATTATTATCAAGTGCAATTATATTTGATATTTCTGAAGGAACAGATGCTGATGATATTGAAGTACTTGTTCTTAAAGATGCTGATTTTGATGAGTTACTTGATGCTGATTACTATGTAAATGACAAAGATGAAATTGTTGCAATAATAGTAAGTGACTCAGATAGAGAATCAGATGTAACTGAGTTTACAGCAATTGCTACAAAGAATGCTTTTGAACTTGTTGGTGAAGATACATGGAGACTTGAGTTAATAGTTGATGGTAAAGCTAAAGCTAATTACTTTACTAAAGCAGACGCAAACATTGCAAATGCTTCAGCAGTAACTGCTGGTCAATATTTACTTGTTGATATCAACGATTCAACCAATGAGATTACTAAAGTTACAGTACTTCTAGGTACTAGAGTAGCAAATGGTGTTGTAGAAACAAGAACCACTGCAACTTCAGTTATCAAGCTTGAGGCAAATCCAGTTGAGTTTAAACTTGAAACTGGTAATGTTGTTGATAAAACTGATAGCTATAAGTTAAAAGCTATTAGAGATATAGCAGTTGGAGATACAGTTGATATTATTCGTGTAGAAGATGGATCAAGATTCGCTGACTATGTTGTAAGAACTGCTAAAGTAGGAGTGACACCAGTGTCATCAGCAACCTATGGTTTAACAAATGTAGCTAATACTATTACTGTAGAAATCGTAGATGAACCTGCTGGAACATATGTAGTAAGAATTGGTGAATTAGCAAAGACTGTTGTGGATACAGATCAAGTGATAGTAGGTACAGATGCTCCTTTTGATAGTATCGCACCAGGTACAATTGTTACAGCTAATCTTTACAACTTAAATGATATGACAACAGTTCTAGCAACCGTAACGTTTGTTGTTACTAACTAAAAGAAAACCAAGAAACAACCAAGGGAAACAACCAAGGGGACGGTTCTTCCGGCTCAGTGGGGTAACAAAAATTAATACAGTATAATAGAGACCCGTTAGTCATGAATTTGGCTAGCGGGTCTTTTTCGCGGTGAAAGAGATATTTCGTGCATAGTTAATGCAACTATTGCATATGCTGAATATGGATGATATCATGTAACTATAACTAAGGTAATTATATCCATTGTAATTTATAATAAGAGTGTTAATACTGTAGGTACAAGACAATATAATTATGAAGATTTATTCCGACATGTATATGTATAATAGAATATTTAATAAAAAGATTAAGATTATAGAGATTACATACATGAAATAAATCAACTAATAAAGACGTTATTTTTTAGACGTATAAAGGGTGTTCAATATGAAAATAGAAGGTCTTAAGAAAATAATCAGTAGTGGTGAAAGCATAACTGTAGAATTTAAAGAAAGCAAAAAGAAGTTGAATAAAGATGTATATGAATCAGTCTGTTCATTACTCAATCGCTATGGTGGTCACCTTTTCTTAGGCATTAAGGATAATGGTGATATTGCTGGCGTTGACAAAGACTCAGCAGAGCAGATGAAGAAGGATTTTGTAACATCACTTAAAACCAAGGGGACGGTTCGAGACCACTGCAAAAACCAAGGGGACGGTTCATCCGGCTCAGTGGGGTAACAAAAGTTAATACAGTATAATAGAGACCCGTTAGTCATGAAGTTGGCTAGCGGGTCTTTTTTGCCTTGAAAGTGATATTTCGCGCATAGTTGGATTGACCGAATTAATATGGAATGTTGTATATGAAAATGGTACAATCATATTAGATAAGGGTGTTCATATATAATATATTGGTGATAAGGGGCGAGATAAAGTTTATGCCAACGATATGTATGTTCAGAGGAATAAAAATATTTATGAATTATAGAGACCATTTGCCACCTCATTTTCATGCTGAATATGGAG
>NZ_JARGDP010000027.1 GCF_029210395.1 Petrocella sp. FN5
TTGGTTACTGTATCTAATAACTTCTCAAATAGAATCTTATACTTTTCATCTACATGAACAGCTATTTGTGCATTGGAATTGATGGTTCCAAGTTCTGAATCATAGGGGATGCTCTCTAAGATTTTGATATTATTTTCTATACAAAAAACTTCTGCCGGGTTTTCATCTTCTAAGCATTTGTTAAGTACAACACCAAAAGGCTTGTTAAAAATACCTACCAACTCATAAACCATATTAAGATTATGGACCCCAAACAAGGTAGGTTCAGCCACGAGGACACAATAATCCGCATCTTTTATACTTTCCATAACAATACAAGCGCTACCCGGTGGGCAATCGATAAAGGTTTGAGGTGAAGAACCCACTTTGGCGTCTTCCAGCAACGCTTTGATAATAGGAATGCCTGTGACCTCTCCAGTGTTTAGTATACCGGTATGAATGCTTGTATCGCCTGATCTACCGCTACGTATACTGCCGATTACTTTTTCTTTTTCTGTTAATGCTTGTTGTGGGCAAATCAACATACAACCGCCACAGGAATGACAGACTTCTTCAAATACAATCAGTTGATCTTTAATATAGGCCAAGGCATTAAACTTACAAAAATCAACGCACTTGCGACACCCATCACATAAACTATGATCCACCACCGGCATCTTAATGGTAATTTTTTCTTCTACAACCTCTTTAGGTTTGAAAAATAGATGGCCATTGGGTTCTTCAACATCACAATCTATGTATACCGATTGTTTGGCTACATCAGCCAGATTGACCGATACCAATGTCTTTCCTGTACCGCCCTTGCCACTTAGTACAGCGATCTTCATGCTAGTTTTCTCCATGTCCATGAAACCCTGCATGGATCTCATGAAGTTCTGACAATTTCCCTGATAAATAAGCGTTTATGTTTTCTAAGGCTGTACCACCTGTTGTTTTGTAGATTTTTGTATCTCCGGCTTTTAGAACCTCCGCAGCATTTTCACCGCATCTTGGGGTCAACAATACATCGATCTTATGGTCTACAATGGTTTGTGCCGCTTTTATACCTGCGCCGCCTCTGCTTTCAGCTGCATCGTTTATAAGAAATTTATCTTCTTTTGTTTCTGTATCATGCATCCAGAAATAGGGTGTACGTCCAAAAGATATGCACACATCGGTTTCTCTATTGTTCTCATCTACTGGTATGACAATTTTCATAATGTCCTCCTCTTAATCTAATACTTGCTGCTACACAGAAATCACCAGAGCATTCTCCGGTGATTCTTTGAGACCGCTATAATTTCTCTAATGCTTTACCAATCGCTTCCAGTCTTTTCTGTAGTATTACACCTAAACCTCTTCCAGTTAACGGACCTAAGCCCATTGGTCCTGTTCCATCTCTTCTTGCCATCTGATTCACCTTCCTTTAATTATTGACATATGTCATTTACAACTCTTATTATACTCTATATTTGACATATGTCAATAACCAATCTCATTATGTTAATGGACACTTACAAGAAAAGAAGCTTCGCTTCGTTATGAGCTATGCTCATATTTCTAAACGGTTCGAAAGGAAAGTTCCTTGATCGTAACATAGCATAGACTTTCCTAGAGAACAGAAAAAGCCGATTGAAGAAAATCTTCAATCGGCTTTTTCTGTAAGATGTGCTTTTTATTTATGAGTTTGAGGGGCTGGGGCTTTTAACACAATAAGTTCCAATACTTCTTCATCTAGATTCTTCACGTTCATTTTTGTTTTAAAAGGAATCTTCAATATGGAATAGGCTCCATAGCGATGAACGTCCTGTTCATCCAGTGCTATGGATAATGTACCTCGAAGTACTGTCATATATACATTGGAATTTGCAAAATGTTCCGGTAATCCTTCATCTTTGTTAAAGATCATGTGAATATAATGCACATTCTCATCTTGAATGACTTTTTCAATCATAGGATCGTTTCCGTTGGTCATGTTATAGACTTGTTCAATCATTTTAATCACCTTTCTTATTCTTATTTCTTTTAGTATAATATACTTAAGAAATCTTATCCGTAACATATGTTACCTTTATGTCAAAGTAATGATTTAACTTGATTTTGTATAGCGAATGGCTTTTGTAGGGCATATTATGGTACAAGCTTGACACTGATGACATAAAGCCGAATCAATTTTGGCCACTTTTGAAATATCTTCCATTTTGACCGCCATAGAAGAACAAACCTTTTCACATTTTTTACACCCTATGCAGAGAGACGAATCCACTTTCGTTGAAAACTTTGCTCCTTTTCCTGTTAGGCTTAATAAAGCCCCATAAGGACATACATGATTATGAAACACCCATTCTTCATACCTCAATGTGATTACAATAGACAAGACCATTAGAATCAATAAAATAGGTAATTCTAGTTGCAAAACTCTTTTTGAAACAATCATCGTTGCAATCATCAGAGCTAAGATCATCCAAGGGAGAATCTTGCTCTTTAATACCTTTGGTACAGATTTCGTCTGCCAATTTAATCTTTTGGCAAGATTTGCTGTGACACCCATAGCTGTGTTCATGGGACATATATAACCACAATAAAAACGTCCAAACACCGCTGCACCCAGTAAACTCAGTAAAAAAACACCTAACCACAAGACCATATTTCCACTTACTATGACAAATGAGAAAAAGATTAAGAAAATAATTTGAGTCACTATCCTTATTTTTTTCATATTACAATGCACCACCTTATATTATCCATGAGAATCTCCTTTTCAATCTTTTACACTAAGTATATAATAAGATAAAAAAGAATGGCGTTACCAAGGTAACACAAGAAAAGAAGCATCGCTTCGTTATGAGCTCTGCTCATATTTCTGAACGGTTCGATAGGAAAGGTCTTTGACGTATTCTGCCATGCTTCAAGGCTGAATACTAAAATATGACTTTCCTTGAGAAGAACAAAGAGGCTACGGTTCGAAAGGAAAGGTTTTATATGAAAAACTTACTGGATACAAAAAATAATTATACACTTTTGAAAGCGGTTCCAAATGAATACATCACAGCATGCTTTAATCGTCAAGCCATGAAAATCACGACCTATAATAAAGATCAGGTAATCCATTTTGAAGGCGACATTTGCATGAATTCCGAACTCATACTAAGTGGCCAGGTGGTTGTCGAACGCATTGATGAATCCGGTAACCTTATGACCATTACTACACTCTTACCGGACGATATACTTGGTGGAAATCTGGTTTTTTCAAAAAATCCTCATTACCCCATGACGGTTACCGCCAAAACCGAAACCACCTTGCTGGTTCTAAAAAAAGAACTTTTATTTGACCTATGTTCGGGCAACACAACCTTTCTAAGGCTTTTTCTGGAATATATATCCGATCACGCCATGCTCCTTGGCGACAGAATCAAACATTATGTCAATCGCACAATACGCGAAAGCGTGATGGCTTATCTAAAAAACGAGTATATACTTCAAGCTTCAAACAAAATCTTATTACGCTCATCAAAAAAGGCGCTAGCTGAACGCATTGGTGTTCAACGCACCTCCTTATCTCGTGAACTTCAAAAGATGAAAAAAGAAGGTCTTATTGAATATGATAGGACCAGTATTACCCTACTTAACCCGAATTTCTTATAACAAATATATTGAGTCTAGTCAATCTCCTAAATTGCTGAACTCATTGATTTGCCTATTTATTTCAACCGATGCATGTTAAAATATAATTAGGCAAACATCACTTTCTTACTATGAATTTATCGCTTCTCATTCTTGCCAAGGAGATTAATTTATGAAAATAAGATATCGATTATCACTGTATACCTTTTTATTCCTGGGCATCTCACTTTTTTTGATGAGTTCTATTTTCTTTATTTATACATCTTCAGTGATCAATCATAAAAATGAGAACGCGCTTGATCAAACACTTCAATCTGGTGTATTAATGATTAATAATCTACTTGAAACCAGTCGCGTTGAGGCGACTTATTTAGGTCGTAGTTCTCTGGTAACTGAAGCTCTTAAGGATTCTCTTAACCGTCCTTCGGAAGCTTCTATAATTGACTATCCTGAGTATAAGACACTTAATGATATTTTTTATGATATTAGAAATTCAGATCGAGGTATTCGAGCTGCGTTTGTAATTGATTCAAGGGGCAAGGTCATTGCGAGCGGTCACCCAGAAAGTATCGGTCTTGATTTAGAAGATCGGGACTATTTTATAGAAGCCATGTCCGGCAATACGGTAACCAGCAATCTCATTTATGATAGAATTGATAATCTGGCTTCATTATTTGTAGCTGCACCCGTTATCTATCCTAACGGGACAAACACACAAGGTGTTATGGCCCTTATCATTGATACTCAAGTCGCTTCATACAATTTATCTTCTTTAATTGACCCAGATATAGGCGATGCCTACTTAATGGATGAAGATGGACTTATTATTTTTCATAGTGATTCCAGCCTAATTGGAACCTATCATCGTGATATATCCACACGAAATTATATCACAAACAACCCAGCTCTTGATAGCGGATTTAATAATTATACCCACGAAAGTATCAATTATCATATTGCCTTTAAACGTATTCCAAGTTCTTCTTGGTTGTTGGTTCTCGAGCAAAATATGGACATCTACATGGCCTCGATTTACGAAGCTTTATGGGTTGTCCTCGCCCTAAATCTTATTATTTTATCACTTGCAGCCTTCTCCTATATGTACTATGCCAAAATTTTCACCCGTCCTATTACTGAATTAAGCCAAATTATACATCAGACAACAACAGGAGATTTAACTGTTCGTTCCCAATATTTTTCTGAAGATGAACTTGGTCATTTATCCCGAGACTTTAATATCATGTTGGATGAGCTGATTGGCGCCTATGAAGAAGTTGAATCAAAAAATGAAGAGCTCACAGCCACTGAAGAAGAACTAAGAAATCAAAATGAGCAACTCGTAAAACATCAACACGAATTAACCCTAAGCAAAAAACGTATTGAAGAGTTAGCTTTTACCAGTTCTTTAACTAAGTTACCAAACCGTATCGCATGTGACCTTGAAATTGAAAGATTGCTTGGATTACTACCTATTCCTAACTTTTCACTCATCCATTTAGACATTGATGCTTTTATGAGAATAAACTATTCTTTAGGTCATACGATTGGCGACCGCGTTTTAATCGAAACCGCACAGAAATTATCAAAACTCTCCCATTCAAAAGTTAATCTGTATCACCTTTCTGCTGATAAGTTCGCTTATCTTCTCTTAGATTGTCCAAATGAATTGCAGATTAATGAATTTGCAAACGCTATTCTTGAGTCTTTTACAAGTCCACTCATCATTAATCATCACGAAATCTATCTCAGTATTAGTCTTGGTATTAGTGTATGTCCTCATGATAGCACCCTTGCCGAAGTTTTGAAATCACAAGCCGAAACAGCTTTATATCAAGCAAAGACATCCGGTAAATCTCAGTATGTTTTCTATAAAAAAATTATGACCGAGCATGTTAATCGCCGATTGGTAGTCGAACTTCTATTAAGGCGTGCCATTAAAGATGATCTTGTTTATATGGTCTATCAGCCTCAATATACCCCTAAAGCTAAGCGTCTACAATCATATGAAGCATTGATGCGCTTAAAGACAAAGTCTGGTCAAAGTATTCCCCCTTCTGAGTTCATACCTATAGCCGAGGAAATTGGTCTAATTAATAAATTAGGTGAATGGGCAATTAACGAAGTCTTTTCTCAAGCAAGAACTTGGATATCCGATGAGGCATTATTAGATTATATTTGTATTAATATATCCGGCATGCAGATTAAGGACCCAGGTTTTGTTGATTTGATTTTTGAAGCAACAAAAAAATATCATCTTGCCCCAAAATTTGTTGAACTAGAGATTACGGAGAGTATCATGCTAGACATATCAGCCGCTACACTTAGTGTTTTGAACCAACTTAAGGATATCGGTTTTCGAATCGCACTTGATGATTTTGGGACGGGTTATTCTTCACTAAGTTATCTCAAAACTTTACCTATTCATACATTGAAAATTGATAAAAGTTTTATTGATGACCTCCCTCATTCAAAAAGGGATCAAGATCTTGTGCGTCAACTTATTGGTCTTTCTCACGAACTCAACTTACAAGTCGTCGCCGAAGGCGTAGAAATAAAATCACAATTAGATTTCCTGCAGGAAAATAATTGTGATCTCATTCAAGGTTACTATTTTTCTAAACCACTCACTACAGAAGATGCCTATAAATTAATGCTTAAATCTAATGGCTAATTTGCTAATTATTATCCCACAAAATATATGAAGATGTGTTTTTTATAACTCATCCCAATTGGCAGGATATACAACATATAGAAACCGGGTATGACCGGGTGCACTGAATTTTATAGACGTGTTTTTGGGAATAAAGATAATATCACCTTTTTCTCCGGTGATCTTACGGTCACCGATAATAATTTCCAAGGTACCTTCAATAATATAATCCACTTCATCATACTTTAAGGTCCAGTCAAAGGTGGATGCATCCATTTCCATAACGCCGCAACCTAACCTAGGACTTTCCTTCACTGTCAAAACATCCTTTAGGTATACTTTGTCTCCGTCTTTTCCTGTGTCAAATTTACCTGGGTGAACAGTTTCTGTCTTAATGACAGATACACCACTCTTATCGATTTCTTTTATAAAGTCCGGTTGTTCTCCTTTGCTCATTTCTAGCAAAACTTTTCTAACGATCTCTTCTATCATTTTGCTGTCCATATTACCCATATGCTAGGCCTCCACTTTTTGTGGCTTTTCTTCTGTTCCAGATTTTCCAAGGATCTTATTTGCAATAATCATCGCCACCATGACGGCCGTAATGCCACCAACAAGCTTACCTACAACCATTGGGAAGATCATTTCTCTAGCAACCCCGGCTGTAAAACCAAGATGATCTCCAAAGACAAACGCGGCACTTACCGCAAAAGCGACGTTGAGTATTTTTCCTCTGTCATCCATGTCTTTCATCAATCCAAACATAGGAATATTATTGGCAAGGGTAGCTACCAAACCAGCGGCAGCAACATCATTCATACCTAATAGTCTCCCCATTTTAAGTAAGGGTTTATTAAATACTTTTGTAATAACATATACCATTGGGAAAGCGCCTGCAAGCATGATTGCAATAGCTCCGATTACTTCAATACCCTCTGAAATAGGTGCCATTCCCGGAATGATAACGATACCGGTCAGGGTCTCAACAATTATTGCAGCTGTACCAATGGTTATAACAATCGTTACACCTCGACCAAATATAGTAAAGCCTTTAATCATTCTATTGGGGATTTTCCATAGTCCAATAGCAATCAAAAGGGATACAATAATAATTGGAACCAAGTTGCTAAGAATCATGACAACTTCAAATCCGGCTACCAAACCACCAAAGAAAACGCCAATCGGTATGGTAATCATACCTGCAAGGATACCTGTTGCCAAGAACTTGTGATCTTCTTTTCGAATGATACCTAGAGCAACCGGGATTGAGAATACAATCGTAGGCCCCATCATCGCGCCAAGAATAAGTCCGGCAAGAAGTCCGGCTTCTTCTGTTAAAGCCATCTCCATAGCCAGTGGGTAACCACCCATGTCATTGGCTAGAAGTGTGGTTGCAAACATCGCCGGATCTGCACCCAGCATGGTGTAAACCGGTGTTACAACCGGAGAAAGTATGGTTGCAAGTACGGGTGCCAAAGATATAACCCCGATCATAGCAATGGCCAAAGAACCCATTGCCATAAAACCTTCATCAAACTGCTCACCTAGACCAAATTTATTGCCAATAATCTTGTCTAATGCACCTAAAACCATAAAAATTACCATGATGTATACAATAATTTCATTAATACTCATTTTTTTCCTCCCTTATTCATAGAAAATCAAGTTATAATTGTAGGTTATTTAATTTGAGCTTGGTAATATTTGTTCTACTTCCTCATGAGGTCTTGGTATAACATGTACGGATATTAATTGACCCACTCTTTCTGCTGCTGCTGCACCGGCATCTGTGGCGGCCTTAACTGCGCCAACGTCGCCTCTAACCATGACAGCAACCAAACCTCCCCCCACTTTTTCTTTGCCTATTAGCGTTACATTTGCCGCCTTCACCATTGCATCTGCCGCTTCAATGGCACCTACCAATCCTTTTGTTTCAATCATACCTAATGCATAACTCGCCATCTTTCTACACTCCTTTAATTTTTATTGATTTTTGTTAAAATCAAATTACACGCTTCTTTTATTTGTGCTGCATCTGTCATACCATGTTGCTCTTTTAAGATTCTTACAACCATTTTTGTGATTGTCTCCATCTCAGTGTAAGTCCCCTCTTCTGCTTCTGCTTCTCTTGATTTGTCATATATAATGGAAATACCCTTGTTTCTAATCACATCCTGGGCACCCGAAGTCAGAATCATATTTTTGTCCACATAGAGTTTTGACTGGTTCTTTGAAATATATGCATCAATATTGTTTTTTGTAAGTAGTACTTTACCCATACCTCTTCCTCCTAATTATAAGAGCTTCTCAAAGAGTTCTTTTCTAGGCGCTGGAATGACCACTTTTGCTAGCAGCATTCCATTTTGCTTACCTATCGTCGAACCCGCTTCGATTGCCTCTTTAACTTCACTGACATCCCCACTAAAAGTGACAAATGATTTACCCCCTATTGCAAAACCAAGTCTGATCTCAATGAGATTAATCGCTGCTGCTTTTGCTGCCGCATCTGCAGCCACAATACAGGTGGCAATGCTAAAAAACTCCATGGCACCGATGGCATTCACTTCACCTACTTGTGTCGATCCATTAATAGCATTAATAATTTGTGCATGAATACTCGGCAATATAAGGTCATCTACAATGTATTGTTTCCCCACTTCTTTTCCCGCTTCTAGAGCGGCTTTCACTGCCCCCACATCCCCGGAAATGAGCACAATATACTTACCGGGACATATGGCATTCGCTAGAATCAAATCCACTTCAGCCGCCTTAATCATTGCATCCGCCGACTCAATGCCTTTGACAATGCTATTTAGCTCTATAAGCCCTATCGTCCGTATCATGAAACCACCCCATTACTTTTTATCGTTATTTTCTCGGTTACACCTGTAACAGTACCATCAATGCTTGCATGAACATTGGCACCCATTTCATTTCTCTCTACCTTACCGATCATCTGCCCCTTGGATACAAGGTCCCCAACAGCAACGGTGGGTATGGCCGGTTTTCCAATATGTTGCTTAAGATATATAGTGACTTCCTCTGTCGTCAAATCTTTGTGTTCATCTATTGGTTGACCATAATACTGGAGCAAATCCAGTCTTGATATAAGCCTATAACTTGGAATTTTTCTATAGTCCATCATATCTCTAACGTCCAGATCAAGACTTCCCTTTTCAGGTCGAATGCCTTTTTTATACAATTCTTTTTTAACATGTACATTCACCAATCTAGGGGAAAGTCCCATAGGGCATGCATAGATTTCACATATACCACATTCACAACATAGTAAGGCTTCCTTCATGATGGCTTCATCATGGTCTGACATACCAATGTTTCGCATGATCTTATGCGGTCTCAATTGATGACCTAGTAGGTATCTGTGACACATGTCTGTACAATAGCGACATTGAATACACGCTGTTTTGGTTTCATTGATGATTTTATCTATGGGTTTTCTTTTTCGTTCTACCACAAAATGGTCTTTGGGTAGGACAATTAGGGATCCATCCATTTTCTTAATATGAAATGCTTCAGCCTCATGGTCATCAATAATGGTTCCCATCATAGGCCCACCTATAATGATGGCATATTCCTTTAGAGTCGAACCACCCGCCGCTTCTATACAAGCTTTTACAGAAATACCGACAGGTACCTTAATCATAGTTGGGTTCTTTACATCTCCGGCCACCGTCAAGAATCTTTCTATAACCGGCTTGTCCATCATTGCATCATAGACATTCACAATAGAGCCTACATTGGATACGACAGCGCCTACATCTAAGGGGATCCCTGCCTCTGGAATCGGTTTACCTGTAATCTCATAAACCATCATCTGTTCATCACCTGCCGGATAATAATCCCCTATGGTAAACAAGGTGATTTTTGAACCCAGTGTTTCAATGATTGCTTTTAGGTGTTTAATTTCTTTGGTATTTTTCTCCTTGATGGCAATGACCAAATGCTGTGCACCGACAAGTTTTCCAATTTCTTCAACTGCCATAATGATTTCTTTGCCTTTATGCATCATAATATATTTATCCGTATGCATGAGGGGTTCACATTCTACCGCATTGATAATAAAATATTCCACCTTACAATTGAGCTTAATATGGGTTGGAAAACCGGCACCTCCAGCACCTACAACACCCGCATCATATATTTTATCTAACAGCTCCATGGCCAAGCACCTCCTTTCCCTTGCTATCTTCTAGACATCCACCGTATCAATGATGCCGACCACAATGGCATCCACAGGTATATCTTTTCTTCCAAGACCCATTCTGGCTGAGCTTCCATTTACAACCAGTACCGTTTCTCCAATCCCAGCACCGATGCTATCTGCCGCAACAAAAGTGGGAAGGTCTTTGTCCGAAGCGTAATCCAAGGGTTTAATGACCAGTAGTTTTAGACCATTCAAATTCTCATCTTTTCTTGTTGCCCATACATTTCCGATAACTTTGCCTACAATCATAAATGCCTTCCTCCGTTTTGAGTTAATGTGGTGATCATATTTATTTTGTGATCTCTTAGATAATCCTGTGCCAAAGGTGTTACTATGGTGTTCTTGTTCATCCTCAGGCGCTTTAAGCCTTTTTCTTTATACTGTTTTGCTATGGATTCAGTTATGATTTTCTCATGTACATCATCTTCTTTAGGCATGTATGTTCCTTCTAACATTTTTGATTTATTTATCTTTTCTAACTTTTCTATTCTCACATCCAGTAGTCGATGGTTAATTTCATTTGCATTAATCCATTCTATTCCGAACGCTACCACTTGTTCTTCATAACCTTTGAGCATCTTGTAAAAATTGGTTTTTGCTGTATCTTCGTATTTGCTGTAGGTTTTACCTTCTTCAACAATATAGATTTTTTTACCTCTTAATATGGCTTCAATGACCATGGTTGTGACCTTGGTGTTTGCAAGTCCCATAGATATATGTACAAGTTCTTGGTAACTGATGCTACCCAGAAGTATGACATCATAGGGGTTTATATCTATAGGTGCTTTGGCATCATCAAATTCATCTACATCATACCGGTCATTAACTTCATATAAAATCTTATGATCTGACATGGCAATTGCAAGAATCTTATCTTTTTTAATAGGTCTTTCTAATTCACTTTTCTTGATTCTTTCTTCTAGCTTCTTCATCACTTCTCTTGTTATGCTTTCGATTAGACTTTTTTCATCTAGGGATTCTAAGTTCAATATGCTCACATCCTTTATGCCTAGCAGTTCATAGCAATGCCTAGGGGCGTAACTAGAAATGGATTCTTAGGCTTCATGGTCCTTATACCTGTGACATTTTCGATTATTTTTTCTATTTTATCTAAACAGCAGGTGCCACCAACAAGATATATTTCTTTTACATCATGGTTCCTAATATGATTATTAACAATTGTAGCCATTTTCTCAATGACCGGTGTTACCAGTGGAAATATTTCCTTTTGCCTACTTAGATCTATTTTATACTCTTCCGCTTCTTCAAACTTGATCTTATAATTGCCAGCCACAACCAAAGTCAAATGGGTTCCGCCTGTTGCTTCATCCGCTACATAGACGACCTGATTTTCTTTTATGATGGACAAACCCGTTGTGCCCCCTCCAATATCAACAATGACACCATTTTCTATATTAAGAACTGAATTGGCCGCTGTCGGTTCATCAAGAATGTTGGTCACTTCCATTCCTGCGCCCTCTACAACGTACATATGGGTTTTACTGTCACCTTTGCTTGTCCCTGGTGGTACAGCAATGGCTGCTTTTGTAAGTCTGATACCTATCTTTTGCTCAATCTTTTCTTTTAGATGCTTAACCACATTCATAGCACCAACATAGTCAACAACCAAACCGTCTTTTATGACTTGGGAAAACGCCATTTCACAGGCCACAGGCTTTTTATCTTGATCTAGAACGACAATGACAATGTAGGCCGTTCCTAGGTCAACACCTACGAGCAATTTATCGCCCTCCTGCATGGTTCTGGGGTTATGAATGGTTGCTTCTAATTGAGATATTAAATGCTCACAGTTTGTCATGTCTAACATCTTTTAACCTCTTCTTCCACTAGTATTTGACCTTTCATACCTTCGTAAAAGCCACAAGCATTGGCTTCGTCTAAATCAATATGCATATGTAAACTATATTGATCATGGACCCTTACAAGGACATCTTCAAATATAATTGGTCGATCACTAAATACTTTTACAGCAACGATTTGCTGATCTTTTAGACCATAATCCAAAGCATTCTCCGGTGTCATATGAACATGTCGCTTGGCAACGATGGCCCCTTTTTCTGCCCGAATCATATTCTTACCCACTGACAAGTAAATGGATGGGCTTTTTTCTATCTTACCTGATTCCCTAACCGGGGCATCAATGCCTAGACTGAAGGCATCCGTTCTCGAGATCTCTGCTTGAGTCTCTTTTCTTTCCGGGCCTAGAATGGCAACGTTTTTGAACAAACCTTTTGGACCTAGTATGGTCACCCTTTCTTGACACAGAAACTGACCCGGTTGTGACAAGTCTCTTGCCGGTGTAAGTCTATGGCCTTCTCCGAAAAGTCGCTCAACATCGTCCATAGAAAGATGCACGTGTCTTGCGGAAGCTTCTATAGGCACTGTCCGCCAATGCCTATCTCTTAGACCTATTTCCTCTATGACTTTTTTCACGATTTTTTTAATAGCTAATTCATCCATATGGGCCTCCGTTAATTATAATATCCGGACAAATACCTACACATCATCACATAGACAGCACTGCTTAACCTATTGAGAGATTTGGTAATATCTTTTCGATTCAATGGTATTGAACTAAGCTCTACTTCTCTAGCCCCACTTCGAATTGCATTTAAACCAATTAGTATTTCTCCCATTTTGTAATCCGGTAATATATGGGCTACACCTATGTGTTTTTTGGGGTTATGGGATATTTTTCTGATGTCCTCTTCAAGCAGTCCAAATAAGCATATCTCTTCTGTTGTTTCTTTTATAACCTCAGCCTTTAATATATTTCTCACATATTGGAGCACCTCTTGAAGTTCACAAACCAGTTTCTCACTTTTATTCTTATCAGCCATAACTTGAATCTCCAGTATTTTCGATTGAAGACTATCCACCTTACCTCTAAACAAAATGCTGGGATGATTCTTTAAAACCAATTCATTGCCGTATAACTGGGTCATTTCTTCTGGTTTCTTCTCAAAAAAACCACCTGTATCTTTAACAATGTATTTAGGTATAAACTTTTTCTCTTCTGTATCGTTGATTTCATTTTCCTTGTTGTTTTTCTTGCTTGTATCTGAAAGTCCCTGTTTATCTTTTGTGTATACCAACTTAATTTTCTGCTCGTTTAAATATTCCCTAGCTGAAGGGGTTATGATGGTGTCTGGATTGACCAACCATTCCTTTACTTTGTCTTTTTTTAGAATCGACCTTACAACCGCTTCTGTTAAAACTTTCATCCCTATCACATCCTTTGTTATGATTGCCTCGCCATGGAAGGCGAGGCAAATAAACATTCATTCTTAACCTTCGTATTTAGGTAAGATCAACTCTACATCACTATGAGGTCTTGGTATAACGTGTACGGAAACCAGCTCTCCAATACGATCTGCTGCGGCTGCACCGGCATCTGTTGCCGCCTTAACCGCACCTACATCACCTCGCACCATAACCGTCACCAAACCACCACCAACGTGTACTTTACCAATAAGGGTAACATTTGCCGCTTTTACCATTGCATCCGCTGCTTCTATAGACCCTACCAAACCTTTTGTTTCAATCATTCCGAGTGCATTTGCATTTGCCATATTCATATCCTCCTAATTTTGTGTTTTCAGATTTAAAGTTAGCTTCCTTCCTTTTACTTCGAAGGCTCACTTATAATTTTGTAGCTCTTTTAAAACCATTTTTGTGATTGTTTCTACATCTAGCTCCATGTGTGATGAAGCATGTCCACTGAGTCCATCTTCATACTCTTGTTGAATGTCCTCTAGCTCTTTTGTTCCATAAGCCACACTTCTAATATTGATTAGATTAAGGGGACTTACATTGTCAGATGTTGAGCTACCACCAACCGCGCCACATCCAAGTGTTAAAGATGGAGCCAAGTTCGTTGTCGCCCCTATGGCACCTTGAGCTGATGAGGTGTTAACAAGCAGTCTTGATACCGGTTTCTTTAGTGCAAAAGCTTTTATAACCTCTTCATCTTTTGAATGAATCACCAAAGAATGACCAAGTCCATAGTATGCCAAGAGCTCCATACATTTTTCACAGGCTTTTTCCCAGTTATCTTCTGCGTAGAATGCCAGAATAGGTGCTAATTTTTCTCTGGAAAATGGATACTGTATGCCTACATGTGTTTGTTCTGCAATCAGTACTCTTGTGTCACCTGGCACATACAGACCTGCCATCTCGGCAATCTCGATTGCAGACTTTCCAGCAATCTTAGCATTAAACCGTCCACATGCATCTTGAATGGTTTTTCCGACCAAATCTGCTTCTTCGCCTTCCAAAAAATATGCACCGGCCTTTATGAAGGCTGTTTTTACATCTTCTTTGATACAATTTTCAGTGACCACCGCTTGTTCCGAAGCACATATGGTGCCATTGTCAAAGGTCTTACTGTCCATGATTCTTTTTACCGATAGGGCTATGTCTGCACTTCTTTCAATAAAAGCCGGGACATTCCCAGGTCCGACACCAAGGGCCGGCGTACCTGAACTATAGGCTGCTTTCACCATTGCCGAACCACCTGTTGCTAAGATCAAAGAAACATCTTTGTGTTTCATTAAGGCATCCGTACCTTCTAGTGTGGGGATGGCCATACATCCTATGATGCCTTTTGGAGCACCGGCTTCAACCGCTTTTGCTTCCATGATCCTTGCAACATCACTAATGCAATTAAGTGCCTTCGGATGAGGGCTAAAAATAATAGCATTTCCGGACTTCACGGCTATTAGAGCCTTATAAATCGCAGTGGAAGTCGGATTGGTGGAGGGTACGAGTCCGGCAATAACGCCTACCGGTGTGCCAATCTCAATGATCTTCTTTTGCTTGTCTTCCTTGATGATGCCTACGGTCTTCATATCCTTGATGAATTCATAAACCGCTTTACTGGCAAATTTGTTTTTTATGATTTTATGTTCATAAACACCAAATCCCGTTTCTTCTACTGCCATCTTAGCCCATTGATCTGATTTCATATAAGCGACTTCATACATTGCTTTTACGATTGAATCAATTTCTTCTTGGCTTTTCATTTTAAGTAATTGTTGAGCTTCTTTTGCTTTTTCTACCAAGTCTCTGACATCTTGAATAGAGCTTAGATCTTTATCCTTGATCATCTTTATTTCACCCCCTTATAAAACTTCAAGATGGCTTCTATTAACTCATCTTTGCGCGCATACTTGATTTGATTTCTTTCAATAGAGAACATACCTTCAGATTGATCATCCATCTTTCTGGCCAAGGCTCTTAAATCAACTGTTTTTAGGGCATTTAAGGCTTCTCTACTTTTAGGTGATGGGCCTAAGTTTGAGGTGGTCATTTCTTTTTCACTTTTCTCTTCTTTGGTGTCTACTTTTTGGCTGTGATGATCACTTTGTAAAACCACTAATGATGGCATTGGCAATATTTTTTCCACATCGTCACTGGGTCTTGGAATGACATGGGTGGATAAAAGCTGACCTATTTTAGGCACCGCTGCCTCTGCTGCATCAATCGACGCTTTTACAGCGCCTACGTCACCTCTAATATGTATGGTTACCAATCCGCCCTTTACAAATTCACAGCCTAGTAAGGTCACGTTGGCTGCCTTCAAACATACATCGGCGGCTTCTATTGCCCCTACATATCCATATGTTTCTATCATTCCTAGGGCTATATTATTCATATTTTTCACCACATTTTCTTATTAGTATTTGGTCGGATCGTCTGCAACAAAGTTTACCGCTGCTGCAAAAGCATCACAGGCTGATTTACAAGCGGATTGACTACCTGTTAATAAGCCACCGCCAAAGTTTGTCTCAGAAGGTGGTCCATAGAACTGAACCATCTTAACATCCGATGATTTGAGGGCTGCATCCAGTGCATAAACCGCTTCAATTGGCGGTGCAATCAAATAAGCAAGGGCTTCACCCTCTTCTACACCCGCCATCTTGGATAAATATGATCCTGTTCTTGAAATACAGTGGGCGTAATAAGGTATGGTGTCATCATCATTGGCACTATAGAAGCAAGCATCGTTTGCTATAAAATCAACCACAACATCCAAACCACTTCTTACCTCTGCCGGATTGGCCCCAGCTAAAATACCGATAAACTCACCGGCTAGTTTTGTGGAAGCATTCCCTGCACCGGCATAAAAAGATTTTGCGTAAACCACTTCGACTTCGGCTTTTTTTGTTGCTTCATCCAGTGCGGTATAAGAAACATCATCACAATCGGATGTAACAAGTCCAATACATCTTTGTTCCGGTTTCAACTCCAGTGCTTTTGCCAGGTCTGCATCTACATTTGGAATCAACTTAACACTCAGTACACTTGCACGAATTGCATCATTCTTCATATTCTTGTCCCTCCTTATTTACAATTGTAATTCCAGACCACTTTTCTTTTGGTCCAGCATTTCTTTTAATATGTGTGCTATATGAGCGCCGGCTTCAACTGCTGCGGTTCCGCCTTGATGGATATTCGATACCACTGTTCTTCTGGCTTCTGGCATACCTACTGTTCCTTTATAGGCGATATATGCACTCATACTTTCTCCTGTAGCTAGTCCCGGTCTTTCTCCTACTAATAAGCAAGTTATGTCAGCACCTGTCACTTCAGATACAACATCCATAGAAGGTACGCGACCGTATTTGATAAAGAAAGGTGTGCCGGCCTTGATACCATAACCTTCAAGTCCTTGAAAAATAACCGGTAGTATGTCCCTGATATTGGCTTCTATGGCTGTTGAACTTAACCCGTCGGCTACAACAACCTGAACTTGTGGGTTCATCTTGCATTTTTCTTTCATGACGGCAACTTCTTCATCATCAAACTTTCTACCAAGATCCGGCCGGGTTAAATACTCATCTTTGTCCTTACATTTGGTTTTTACTGTAAAAAGATTCATTTCAGCGATGATTTCTTCGGACACATCTGTGAAAACAGCGTCCATAGCCACCGCATGGTCTGCTCTGAATCTAAGTAAGGTTTGGGTCTTATACCTTGGACCTGCTCGCCATACACCAATCCTTGCCGAAGTTTTTGCCTTCATCTGCAGATAATCTTCTCCATTCTCCGGATTTGGGACCAACAATTGCTTTCTCATATCCACCATGGTAATATCTGACAATTCATTGTCCTCTATATGGTCGACTGCACTTTGACTTACTCCTGTGTCTTTCTTTGACTCTGTAAAATCCTTGCTTTTCATTTCTGATAACACTTGCTCAATAATTACTTTTAATTCTTTCTCAGATACCATTTAATTCACCTCATCTTTTTAAGAATATTGAAGGGTCTCCGCCTTTTGCTGTTAACCTGCCACTTTCATCCATGATGCCCATATCCATGAGCCATTTAAAAAACTCTTTGGTGGGTTTTCGGTTGAGCAACTCTCTTAAGGTTGCATCATCATGAAAACTGGTGTCTTGGTAACTTAACATGATGTCATCTCCCACCGGTACACCCATATAATAATTGGAACCGGCCATAGCCAGCAACATGGTCGCTATTTCCTGATCATTTTGGTCCATTTTGGTATGGTTGGTATAACATGGTGCCATGCCCATTGGTAGCCCCATGAGTTTACCCATATAATGGTCCTCAAGATTCGCTCTAATCATTTGCCTGCCATCATACAAGGTCTCAGGACCAATAAATCCGGATACATTGTTGACCATAAAAGGATTGTATCTTTTTGCAAAACCATAGCTTCGTGCTTCAAGTGTCATCTCATCTACGCCATGATCCGTATCCAGTGACATCTCTGAACCTTGACCTGTTTCAAAATACATAAGATTGGGACCCGGTGCTATGCCTTGTTTTTTAATGAGTTCGTATGCTTCACCAAGTAAGGCGGCATCAATGCCGAAGGCCTTATTCGCGTCCTCTGTCCCTGCTACACTCTGAAAGAAAATCGATACGGGTGCTCCTTGTCTAACAGCCTCCATCTGAGTGGATATATGAGACAAGACACAGGTCTGGGTTGGTATTTCCCACTTCATCATAAAGTCATAGATGCAGTTCATGATCGTCTTGGTATTGCCTACCGTGTCTTCAACAGGATTGACACCAATTACCGCATCACCACATCCATAGGAAAGACCTTCCATCATAGAGGCTACAATCCCATTTGGATCATCTGTCGGATGATTGGGTTGAAGTCTAAAGGATAGCGTTCCCGGCATGCCCACGGTGGTATTGGCTTTTGCCCAAGTATTTATTTTACTGGCCCCATAAACCAAATCCATGTTGGACATGAGCTTGGCTACACCGGCTACCATTTCAGCTGTAAGACCTCTTCCAATCCGCTTAAGATCCTCATTGGTCGTTGAATGCAAGAGTAGGTACTCTCTTAAATAGCCAACTGTCCAGTTTTTGATCTCATTATAAATGCTCTCATTCACCAGACCATCAATGACCCTCGTCACTTCATCTTCTTCCATGGGAATCACCGGATTAAGCCTTAAGTCTTCTAAAGTTAGTTCGCTTAGAACCCTTTTTGCCGCCACCCTTTCTTGGTTTGTTTCGGCAGCAATCTTTAAGTATATATCACCGGATTTTTCTTCATTGGCTTTTGCCAATACTTCTTTTACAGACGCAAACCCATACGAAACACCAAATAGTTTCGTCTTAAGCTTCATAAAGATTCCCCCTTGTTTTACTTAAGAAATATGGACGCGTCGCCTGCTCGATCTGTGAATTTCCCGTTTTTCCTAATGCCCATTTTTTCTAACCATAAATCAAATTCCTTAATAGGTTTCAAATTCAACAATTCTCGGAGTGTTTGTGCTTCATGATATCCGGTACATTGATAGTTCAACATGACGTCATCGCCAACAGGGATACCCATAAAATAGTTACATCCAGCTGTTGTAAGGAGTACTGCTAGGTTCTCAATATCGTTTTGATCAGCTTTCATATGGTTGGTGTAACAAGCATCCACGCCCATTGGTATACCAGATAATTTGCCCATGAAATGATCTTCAAGACCTGCTCTAATAACCTGATGGTTGTCATATAAAAATTCCGGTCCGATAAATCCCACAACCGTGTTGACCAAGAATGGTTGATATCTTTTTGCATAACCATAACATCTTGCCTCTAGGGTTAATTGGTCCGCACCATGATGGGCGTCGGAGGACAACTCAGATCCTTGTCCAGTTTCAAAATACATGACATTGGGTCCGGTTGATGTCCCTTCCTTTAGTACCAGGGCTCGGGCTTCGTCTAACATTTCAGTCGTCACACCAAAAGCTTCATTTCCTTTTTGAGAACCGGCTATGCTTTGGAAGATCAGGTCAGATGGGGCGCCTTCTCTTATGGCTTTCATCTGGGTTGTAACATGGCCGAGTACACAAGCTTGGGTTGGAATCTCCCATTTGTTTTTTAGGTCTGCAAAAATCTTTAATACATTGCTAATACTGTTTACTGAATCATCTACCGGATTGAGTCCAATTACCGCATCACCAACGCCATAGGAAAGTCCTTCCATAGTAGAAATCATAATCCCGTCCAAGTCATCTGTAGGATGGTTGGGTTGCAACCTTATGGATAAGGTGCCTGGAAGTCCTATGGTCGTATTACAATGGGCTGTTATTCTAATCTTACTTGCACCATAGATTAGGTCTAGGTTGGACATGATTTTTGTTACCGCTGCAACCATTTCACTGGTTAGGCCTCTACTTATTCTTACTAAATCACTTTCTTTTGTGTTGGAATCTAAGATCCATTCTCTTAGTTCACTCACGGTCCAATTCTGAATCTCTCCATAGATTTTTTCATTGACCGCATCTTGAATGACCCTCGTAACTTCATCTGTTTCATAAGGAATCACTGGGTTGTTTCTCAAATCCTTCAACATAAGATTGCTCAGAACCTCTTTGGCCGCTACCCGTTCCGTAACGGTGTTTGCGGCAATGCCCGCTAACTTATCTCCGGATTTTTCTTCGTTCGCTTTTGCTAAGACTTCTTTGACTGAACTAAATTGATACACGTCTCCAAATAACTTGGTTTTTAACCTCATTCCTATCACCTCTTCGTTTTATATTGATGGTTAAAGGATCAAATATAGTGTTGACCCTTTGACGCTTTGACGCTTTGACGCTTTGACCATATTATTAATACCCAAATGCTAATGTTTTGATTACAATTGGGACGACCCTCCCATTTGCCAGTGGTCTTCCGATGTCGATAAAATCACCATTACTCACATTGACAGCATCGATACAAACAACATCCTTCTTATACTCTAAATAGGTTTGTATGGTTTGTCCCAGCGCCTTTGCAATATCATGTTCAACGATGACCACTAACGGCACCTCCATACTAATAATCTCAGCCATCCCTCCAACAATTGTCTGTGCCAGTAACTTTAGCTCACCAAAGCTTATACTCTTCACCCCCTTAATGGCTAAAGCCACCTGTTGTTTTTCATTGTGTAAGCCAAACCAACTGACTTTTTCTTTGATGGCCTGACTCAGTGCTTCGTAACCCAGTTGCTCATCTTCTGCCGATAGTTTGAGAATAGGTATGTTTTTTAGTGGAAAGATATCTTTTGAGAACGTTATTGTACTTCCGCTGATATCAGTTGTGTGACTCCCGGCGCCTACAACCGTCGCTCTAATCGTCTCCGTTGGCTCATATATGTTAAAAGTATTGTTTAGATTCAGCTTTTTTATACTCTTGCCAAGAAATACACCAATATCACCGTAGATTAGATTTTTCTCTTCTAAATAGGTCCCATAGATACAGTCAGCAACACCACCTGAAAATGAGATGGACTCTATGTCATAATTTCTTTTTAAATCCTTTGTCGTTAGCATCAGCTTTAGGTCCTCAGTTACTTTTCTAATACCCAGAACCTCTTCAATCAGGTCTGCCATCCGGTTCGTTATCTTATTAATCTTATCTGCTGAGATGCTCTGGCCCACTTCTATCAAAATACCCATATGATCTGCTAACTTTTTTACTTTTTTTGAGATATATTCAACTTTCATGCTCTCTGGATGAATCTTAATAAGCCGTCCTCCCAGATCTAAGCAAGTGGTATCTATAACCTCTCCGTCTTTGAATACAGAGATGTTAGTCGTACCGCCTCCAATATCCAGATTAACCACGACACTTCTATTGGACTTGGAATATAGGTCTGCCCCAGCACCTTTTCCAGCAATAATGGCTTCTAGATCCGGTCCTGCTGTGGCTACAACAAAGTCACCTGCTAAGCCGCTCAGTTTTTCCAGTACAAGAGATGCATTCGCTTTTCTTGCTGTTTCTCCAGTGATTATAACCGCCCCTGTATCCACTTCTTTTGGATGGATGCCAGCTTTTTTATAGTTATTTTCAATGATTATTCTAATGGCTTCGCCGTCAATCTCAGTGTCTGATATTAAAGGGGTGAAATAGATGCTACTCTTATAAATAACTTCTTTTTCCACAATGCTAATTTTGGGTATGGAAAAAGCCGATGCTGTGTTTTCAATGGTTAGTCTGCTAAATACCAATTGAGTTGTTGAAGTACCTATGTCAATGCCTACGCTGATAATTTTCTCTTCCAAGATAGCCCCTCCCTAAACGCAAAAATTGGCCTAAAAAGTATGCTTACATACTCCTTAGGCCAACATTGCCTTTTACAAAAACACTGCGTTGTGTTTTCTATTCATTTATAAAATCAAATATTATTTTCGTGCCGTTTTCACCGGAATACATATCCAGATGACCTTGTAACTTGTCTTTGACTATGCTGCTTACGATATTTAGCCCAAGGCTATCTGCTTTTATGGATTTTACGTCAAATCCTTTGCCATTGTCAATGACAGACATACTTGAATACAGATTTCCTTTTTGGATCCATATATCTATAGATCCATCTGATTTTTCATCGAAAGCATGTTCAATGGAATTTTGTAAGAGCTCATTGACCACCAAGGCTATGGAAGTTGCCTTGTCTGAGTTAACTGTAAGACTGTCTCCTTCTATAGATATAGAGATGTGATCCACCGTTGATAGTCCATATCTAAGGGTACTCTCTTTTATTTTGGTTACAATTGTTTTTAGGTCGACGTCATCTACCCCGTTTTGTGCCAGAAGCTCATGGGTGACCGCGATCCCAAGAATTCTATTGATACTTACATTAAAAGCTTCATTGACCAAATCGTTGTTAATCCTTCTAGATTGAAGACTAAGAAGGCTGGCAATGGTCTGCAAATTGTTCTTGACTCGATGATGAATCTCTCGTATGGCAACGGATTTGAGGATGATTTCTTTTTCCTTTTCTCTTACTTCTGTTATATCTTTAATGAGCATGGTAAGCCCTGTTATAACATTTTGTCGTTTTAATGTTGCATACTTGATTTGTAAGGTGAGTCTGCCAACGGTTACTTCTGATATTTTCAAACTATGCTCTTCTATAAGCTTATCAAAGGCACATCCATCTAGTACAAGATTCTCAAAATGCATCCCTATGATACTGTCTCTGTATCCCAATTCCTCGTACAACTTCTTGGCACCGGGATTACCGTAATTACTAATGCCCTGTTGGTCGAAAATAATGATAGCATCGTTAATATGATAGGTTACGGTATATTCACTGTCCTTAACATTAAGCAATGTTTCTGTGAGTTGTCCTGTTGTTTCAGCCAGAAATTCCATTTTTTCATTCTGCTTAACCGATGTTGTAATGTCTTGTTCCATAATCAATACGCCAATAACATCACCCTTGTCGTTTTGTATGGGTACAACGTTTTGTCGTACATTTTTATTCTCTTGGGTTAAAGCCTTGAGATCTCTTGTCGCCATACCAATATCCAAAGTCCTCAGTGCTGCCGGCTCATTTTTTCTATAAGCCAATTCCCCAACCACGGAATACTGATACATCGATGCATGGGAGGTCGGTTTGGCTTCTGCCACAACGATGGCTGCATTAGGATCACTGGTCATACAATCTATAAATACATCTGCTTTAACCAGATCCGCAATAATTGGAAGCACTTTTGCGATGCTCTCAAGTTTTAAGATATCTTCATCCTTAAGATTCGTATATTTATTGCATAATTCTCTTAACATCTTTTGCTCCTGGCCTATTCTACATGATTCATAATGATTGCATTGGCAATGTTCTTCATAGAGGCGTGTTTTTCCATACTCAGTTTTCTAATGAGATTATAGGCCTCTTTGTCTGTTATTCGATTATGATCCATAAGAATGCCTTTTGCCCGGTCAATAGATTTCCTGGCTTCTAACTGATCTTTTAGCTTTTCAGTGTCTTCTTTGATTTTTTTTATTAATCGTCCTTTTGCTACAGCGATCTCAATGGTTGGAATAAGATTCTGGCTGCTAACAGGTTTAACGATATACCCCATAACACCCACCTCTTTGGCTTGCTCCAAAAACTCAATGCCACTATAAGCTGTTAACAATACAACGCTAAGGGCTAACTCTTCATTGATAATGACTTTAGATGCCTTTATGCCATCTAGTATGGGCATCTTCACATCCATAAGCACCAAATCCGGTCTAAGTTTTCTGCACAATTCAACTGCATCGAATCCATCGGAAGCTTGTCCTACTACGTCGTAGCCCTCTTCCTTGAGAATCTCGCTGAGGTCCATCCTAGTAATAAGTTCATCGTCGGTTACTACTATTCTGCACTTCATTCTATTGTCCTCCTTAAATGTATTGAAAGGGTTGGTTAAGGCTTCAAAACCATATAGTTGAACTTTCACAGACAGGATAGTTATGAATGCATCAACATAATCTATTTCTGTTTGTGAATCTAGTGAAACTTGGTTTTGGCCTTTAATCAACAGTGGTTAAGGCTTCAAAACCATATAGTCTTCAAGTTCTTCTAGGCCTAAACCCATTATTGCACTTATTTCAAATATTTTTTCTGCGCCTGCCAATGTAAGACAATCCCTTGCATAATCTATATCTTTTATTTCTTCATCTATTTTTGTTACAATACCTACTACTGGCTTTGTAAAAACTGACGCAAAATTCGGAGAAAATAGACAGTTTTTGCTACTTGCGTCCTGAAACAATAGTACCATATGACAGTCACAAGATGCAACAATTAAGGCATTATTGTATCTTCGACTTTCTAAGTACTCGCCTGGTGTATCAATGATGGTATCATAGTATTCCATGGCTTGTGTTTTTTTGTATTTTAGACTTGCTTTCATCATCGCTTGGACAAACGTGGTTTTACCCGATCCCACAGCCCCTATTAATAGAATTTTTTTCATAGCGCTATGATTTGGTGACTCTTGTCGGGGTAAATGACAACACATTGGTCAATATATTCAGTATCTCATTTAAGGCGGATTCTATACTGGAAATATCGCCTGTAACAACCAAAGAACCGCTAAATCGATCAATAAAACCAATATCTACACTTGCAGCTTTGGTAGCAACATCAGCTGCAATAATAACCGCTTCACTGGGCGTGATGGTAAGGATACCTATGGCATCACTATGCTCATCTGCCAGACCCAATTTCATGTAGATGCTCTTTTGTGGTTTTGCGATGATATGGGCAAGGGTTACTTGTTTTCCCGGAACATATTCTTGAATAATTCTTTGTTTTTCAAAGTTTTCCATAGATTTCATTCCTTTATGAGATTTTTCTCTAAAAATACAAAAAGCCGCTACAAAGCATATTGATATGCTTCATTGCAAGCTTCTTCGCTTTTTCATTGCACTTCGCCGTGCAACGATATCGGTTTTTCATAATTATAGCATCCTGAGCATTTAAAGTCAATGACGGTGTTTTCTTTGAAAGACATCAAAAAAAGATGTTTGAATATCACAACATCTTTTTTTGTATTTAAGCTATGGTTAAAGTGCCATTATTTTGCCATTGCTCTTTTATTTTTTCTATTTATATTAGGCCATGATCAAGTTCGAATTTGGATACTACTGTTTGCATGGATTCTGCCAACTGAGCTAAGGCTTCACTGGCTTCAGCGATTTCTTGAATAGCAGCTGTTTGTTCTTCAACGGATGCTGAAGTTTCTTCTGTACTGGCGGCGTTTTCTTCAGAAATTGCTGATAAGCTTTCAATAATACTTACAATATCATCCTTCTTGACGCCCATCTCATGACTGGCATTGTTCAATCCTTCCATAACCATTTTCATGCCTTCTAAAGCTGTTGAAATACCTTCAAACTTTTCATTCGTACTGTCAACGCTTTTAGCTTGGGATGATATTATCCCTTCTACCTCTTTAATCGTTACAACCGATTGCTCTGTTTTACCTGAAAGTTCTTGAATGATGGATACAATTTCGTCTGTAAAACTATTGGATTGTTCTGCAAGCTTTCTAATCTCATCCGCAACAACAGCAAATCCTCTTCCGGCTTCACCAGCTCTAGCCGCTTCTATTGCAGCATTGAGTGCTAGAAGATTGGTTTGTCTAGCTATGTTTTTAATCATCTGACTGGCATTTTCTATTTTTGTAGCGCTTTGGCTCGTTTCAAAAATAACATCATGTATATCCCTTGTCGCTTTTTCACTCGCTTTGGTTTTATTTACAAGCTCAAACAACACTTCAAGACCTTCATCTTTAAGTCTATTCACTTGATTTGCCGCATCATTCAACTCTTTAATGAAATGTAGGTCTTGTGAAATTAAGCCACTTAATTGATTCACACTGGTTGCACCATTTTCTGTCTCTTTTGCTTGATCCGTTGCACCAATAGCCATTTCTTCAACCGCTCTGCCAACTTCATCTGCCGCAACCGCTACTTGTTGACTCGTTGATGTTAACTCCTCTGACGTAGCGGCTACTTGTCCTGAAGTATCTAGAATCTCCTTCACCAGTTCAATAAAATTATCTTGCATCACTGTAAGGGATACAGCAATCACACCAATCTCATCACTTCTTTTTGCGTGCTTTTTAATGCTTTGGTCCCCTTTTTTTGTCAAATCATAATGTGAAAGTCTATCTATATAACTCGATAAATACCGAATAGGTTTTGCAATATAGTTACCAATAATTAAAGCACCCATAACACCAATCACAATAACGATAAGGGAAATAATAACGATAATATTTCTAAGCTCAACCGTTCCGCTCAAAAAATCTTCCTCATAGTTACCAATTCCAAGTGTCCAGTTTGTTTTGGGTATTGGGCTCATGGCTGTAATTCTTCTTGTTCCGGAAAGTTCATAATTGGCAAGACCTGAATTTCCAACACCAAGTTCTTGAAATGCAAGACCAAATGCCTTTAATGCTCCATCCGTTTCAATGTCATTGAAAGCATTACTTTGTTCAGTTACATATTCTCTATTGGGATGAGCATACATCGTACTGTCGGTGCCAACAATGAAAGCATAGCCATTGTCACCAAAGCCTAATTGATCCGTCAATTCACTCAAGGATGTCCCATCACGTGTGCCTATTAAGGCACCCACAACCATTCCATTGGCGTTAATTGGAACGGCATCGATAAATATAGGTTCACCAGTTATTCTGCTGATGACCACATCAGAAACACTTCCCACGCCATTCAGTGCTTTTTGTACATAATCTCTGTCGTCTACTGCCACTGTTTCACCACTTAAAACAAATCTAGCGGTTCCATCTGGTAATACCACACCCATGTCTTGATAGCCTAATCTTTCGATATCGTCCATCAAAGATGCTTTTTGTTTTACCCATTCCATACTACTGATTTCCTCTTTCAAAGAAATCTCATTAAGAACAGCCAGTCGTATATCTATTAGAGCTGTAATTTGTTCTGCTACTTCACTTGAATACTCCAACATCGCCTCTTCTGCCGTCTTGATTACAATGTTAGAACTAAACTCAACAGCTGTGAGTCCGAGTGTAATGGATATAAAGACGATGAGAAGTCCTACAAACAGTGCAATACGTTTCGATAAATTTATTTTCATTTTATATTTTACATATTATAATTGGTTTTGATATTTTGTGATTAAAACCAAACACAATATATGCTCCTTTCGAAGTCATTCTATTATAAGTTTCATTAAAAATTAAATGTCATTTCTTAATCTAAAACAACAACTTAATTTCCTAATAATAGGATATAATGCTTAGTGCCTATAGTAAATAGATCTATGGTCCTATTTATAGTAATTATCAATAAATAATAATTACTACGTAGTTGGTTTTCGCTGGTAAATATGGTCTGCATTCTAGAAAAATAAAAACTCAAATGACCTTTAAGCCAGTTGAGTTTTTTCTAATTGATAATATGAAGGGTTACTTGACTTTCTTAATCTTAACATCCCTACCTTTGACTTTGACCTTGTTCAGCCCTTCTTCTACCATCTGGCCTTTGTGATTAAAAATCTCCACATAAGTACAGGCGTCTTGAATGTCGATAATACCGATATCTTCAGATGTAATCCCAGATAGATTGCTGATTGCGCCCAGTACATCACCGGCACGCATTTTTTTCTTCTTTCCGGCATTGATACGCAACCTTGTAATATCCTTATGAAGCTGATCTTTCTTTCCTCTTTTTGGTTTTGGCTTGTCTTTTGCTCCACTTGTCCTAATAATAGCTTTTTGTTGCAATGCTTTCTGATCTTCTAGTGGGACCTTATAGCCTATATATTCTTGAACTTCATCCCATTTTCTCTGATCATGGGTAGATACAAAAGTAATGGCACGGCCTTCTTCACCAACACGCCCTGTCCGACCGATTCTATGTACATAGTTTTCATTGTCTAGGGGCACGTTATAGTTGACGACCAAATCAAGGCTATCCACGTGAATGCCTCTAGCCGCCAGATCTGTCGCTATCAAATAGGTGACTTCTCCCTCTTTGAAGGTTGAGATCGCTCTTAGTCGATCTTTTTGAGCCATACCACCGTGAAGAGCCATACAATCGTACTTGCCTTTGATGAGTTTCTGTACCAGTTGATCCGCTTTGATTCTTGTGTTACAAAAAATCAAGCAACTCCTTGGTTTCAGTTCTTCCATCAACTTCGTTAAAAGCATGAACTTCCAATCATCTGCTACTTCGTACCAGACTTGTTTGATTTGGTCTATAGGTGCTTGGGTCGATGCCATCTCTATGCGCAAAGGATTCATCATATGCTCTGAACATATGAACTCTATCTCCGGTGGCATGGTGGCTGAGAAAAGTAGGGTTGTGCGTTCCTTGGGTATTTTCTTAATAATCGCCTCTACATCTTCAAGAAAACCTCTTTTTAACATTTCATCCGCTTCATCGATGACCAAATACTTAATATGTTCCAATACAAGATGCTTTCTCTTAATCAAGTCTCCAAGACGCCCAGGCGTACCGACGACAACATGAACACGTTGTTTTAAATGCCTGAGTTGAATATGAATGGGCTGCTTGCCATAGATTGGCAGGCAACGTATTTTCTTATATCTGCCAATACTTGCAATCTCTTCACACACTTGAACCGCAAGCTCTCTTGTAGGCGTGAGCACCAGTACCTGTGGCAGATTCTCATCCATCTCAAGCTTCTCGGCTATTGGAATACCAAAAGCCGCCGTCTTACCACTTCCTGTCTGAGATTGTACAATCAGATCCCTACCCTCAAGTATATGGGGCATAACTCTATCTTGAACGGCCAAAGGCTGATTATAACCAAGTACGTCTAGTGCCTTACCAATCTCTTCACCGATCTTATACCTTTTAGCAAATTCATTGTGTATCATTTTTGTCATGGTGATTTCACCTTCCTTTACTACTCTAGTCATTACATAATCAAACGTATCTAAAAATAAAGTAGATGCTAAAGCTATGGTTACCACTTTTCTTCTATCTTATGTCAACTAAATAGTCACTAATAATGGTTGCTTCTTCAAAAGTAGCCATATTATTCATGACGGATAAACCCGTTTCAATGATATGAAAAGCTATAGGACATCCTGTACCTTCTCCTAATCTCATTTCCAAATATAGCATTGGGTTAAGTCCCATTTTTTTCATAATGCACATATAGCCAGGTTCCAGTGAACAATGAGATGGAATTAAAAAGTCTTTTACTAGAGGATTAATTTTATAGGCTACGAAAGCTGCTGTTGCAGAGATAAAACCATCTATTACGATGGGTACTCTGTAATACGCAGCTCCTAAAAAACAGCCAACCATTCCAGCAAGATCTAATCCCCCGACTTTGGTTAATACATCAATCGGATCACTCGAGTTGGGTTGATTTAACCGGATGGCTTCTTCAATTACGCTTTTTTTGTGTTCAAAGGCTTCCTCTGTAATCCCACCACCTTTGCCAACCGAATGATTTGCACTCGATCCTGTAAGGGCCATAAAAACAGCACTACTACAAGTGGTATTGCCAATTCCCATTTCTCCCGTTCCAATAAGATTGTAGCCTTCCTTTACCAGGTCTTTTACCATTTCAATACCGATTTCAATGGCTTTAATCACTTCTTCGCCTTCCATTGCCGGTCCTTTAAGAAAGTTATTTGTACCGTAACGAATCTTTTTTTTAACCAAGTTTAAACCATCAATATCGCTCATAACCCCTATATCAACTACACGTATGTCCGCATTGTTTACCTTACTAATAGCACAAATACCTGTTATGCCCTTTAACATATTTAGCGACTGAATCGCTGTAACCTCTTGTGGTGCACAACTTACGCCTTCTGCACATATACCATGGTCTGCTGCCATAATAATCGTACATTTTTTATGAATTTCATTTTTCACATGCCCTGTTATACCTGCAATCTGAATAGCGATTTTTTCCAAGGTGCCTAAGCTTCCTAATGGTTTAGCAAGTGAATCCATTCTTTTTTGTGCTTCCAACATTACCGGCTCATTAAGTCCCCTAATCTCTATTAATATTCGATCCAATAATCCCATTATATTACTCCTCTTAAAGTAGGTTTGACTCTTTTTCAATAATACCGTCTTAATCTTTATCAACGCGTTCATATTTATGGTTAGGTTTAAAGTTAATACCCTCTGTACTATTTGAGCTTAAATAAACTTAGTTTTGACCCTTAGCATATTAGGTTTCTGCAACAATATGACCCATCTCACTTATATCATATCCACCAACGCCAATAAACTCCGTCTTAAATTCTTCTGAATTAAGGATTTCTAGAATTGCTTGTATTTGAGGTCTTCTTATATCTTCCTTCTTAACAACCAACTCGTATCTCTCTTTCTGTAATGGTATAAAGTCTATTCCATCCACTTGACGAGCTATTTTTTCACTTCCAATACCTACATCTGCCCCGCCCCTGGCAACTGTGCTTGCAACTGTAAGGTGGGATTGAGACTCCCTTTTATAACCTTTAACTGTACTCCCATAGATTCCAAGCAATCGCAAATGTTCATCGAGAAGCACACGAGAACCTGCACCTTTTTCTCGATTGATCATGGTAATATCCTCTCTTTTTAGGTCATTCCATGTTGTAATATTTTTGGGATTACCTTTTACCACATAAAATCCTTGCATTCTATAAGCAAGATGTATGATAACCGTAGGTATTCCGGGAAGCAAACTTCTTACGTATGGGATATTGTATTGCCCCGTATCACCATCCCACAGGTGGGACGATGCGACTTGGATGTCTCCATGATACAAAGCAATAAGACTGCTATAGCTGCCGATATAAGACCGTAAAGTTGGTCCACCTTTTGGATGACGTTCGATATAATTGGATAAAACATCCAGCATGATATCCTGCCCACATATTACAAAATTACTACTAAAAGCATTGCCTTTAGGTTTCGGATGGCCTTCTATTTTTTCGTCCTTATCAAGTACCATAGCCGTTGGCTGAAGTTGTTTTGATCTTGCAATATAGGCTTCAACATCTTCTAGAGTAAACCTGACTTTCCGGCCAACTTTATAAGAATTGATTTCACCTCTTTTTATCAATTCATAGACTGTGTTTTTGGCAATCTTCAATAGATCCGCTACTTCTTGAGCCGTTAGTGCACTTTGATTATCCATAGCACCCACCTTCCCAACTTATTTGATATAATGCTTGTGATTATATCACGCTTCGTCACGTTTGACAACTTCAAGCATCTTATCCCTTGACTTTTGATCCTTCTCTACGTATAATATGTACAAAATAATAATAATTGTGCGTCTTTATAATGCGTTTCATATTGTTTTGCTCACATTCAGCTTGGTCAACTATACGAGGGGGAACATAGAATGAAAAAAAACTTCTTAATACTTTTTCTAATTTTATCCATTATGAGTTTATTCGGTTGTAATACTAAGGAAAATATCGCTTCTAAAACGGATAGTCCTAATGAATCAGCCGATTCTATAACTCAAGAAAAGAGTGCATTGACTATTGCTGCAGCAGCATCATTAACAGAAGCCTTTATTGAAATAGGCGCAGCCTTTGAAGCCTCAAAAAACTGTCGTGTTACCTTTTCTTTTGCCTCAACCGCTACCTTAAGTGAACAAATTACCAATGGTGCACCTTTTGATGTTTTTGCCGCTGCAAATGAAAGTGCCATTACAGGCCTTGATGAAAAAGGTCTGATTCTTTCAGATACAAGACAGATTTATGCCATCGGTCGTATCGGTATTGCAAGCTATAAAGGCCGTGGTGTTGAAGCAACAACAATGGATGGTCTTAAAGACCCTAATATCAAAATTATTGCCATCGCCAGTCCTGAGCATGCACCTTACGGACTAGCGGCAAAACAAGCCATTGAAACTGCAGAATTATGGGATATACTTGAGCCCAAAATCGTTTTTGGTAAGAACATAGCAGAAACACTTTCCTACCTAATGACCGGTAATGCAGATGTCGCTATTATTGCACTCTCACAAAAAGATGAATTAACACTTAATTATAGTATCATTGATTCCGATATGCATGCACCTTTAACCCAAGCCATGGCGGTATTAAGTGATACCGACAATGAAGAACTGGCAAAGTCCTTTGTAGCATTTGTGAATGGTCCAAAAGGCAAAGAAATAATGCATCAATATGGCTTTGTAACACCTGAGGAGTAATCTAATGAATAATGTTAACCTTTTTCCGCTCTACTTATCTTTTCGTGTTGCCTTCACTGCAACGCTGATCAGCTTCTTATTCGGACTTCCTGTCGCTTATTTTTTAAGTAGGGGTCGTGGAAAAGCCGTAGATTTTGTGGATACTTTAACCAATTTACCCGTTGTATTACCGCCTACAGTTCTTGGCTATTATTTACTTGTTCTCTTAGGAAGGCAATCGCCTATTGGGGCTTTTTTAGAGAACAATTTTGACATAAGGATTGTCTTTACCCCGACAGGTGCTATTATCGCATCTACTGTCGTCTCTATTCCTTACTTGATTAAGGCCTCAAAAACGGCCTTTCTTGAGATTAATGAAGACTATCTAAATGCTGCCAGACTCCTTGGGCGGGGTGAACTTAACATCTTCATAACTGTTGTCATGCCCATAGCGTGGCGTGGTATCGTGGCCGGTCTTACCATGTCCTTTGTCAGAGCCTTAGGCGATTTTGGAACCACCCTCATGGTTTCAGGCAGCATTCCTAATAAAACAATGACCATGCCCATAGCCATCTATGATGCCTTGCAAGCCGGCAACAAAGAAATGGCCAACTTACTTGTCCTCATTATGACCAGCATTGCCATTATTGTCTTGTTTACAATCAGCCAACTTGAGCGAAAGATGAAAAAGGGGTGATCAAATATGCTTGAAGTATCTTTGAAAAAGACCCTAGGAAAATTCACGCTCCAATCATCCTTTACTGCTGATAAAGGTGTACTGGGCATACTTGGTGCCTCAGGTTGTGGCAAAAGCATGACCTTAAAATGTATCTCCGGTCTTCAAACACCGGATGAAGGAAGTATTCGACTTAACGGTGCATTACTATTCTCCTCTGAATCAAAAGTTAATATACCATCACGGGAGCGCAACATAGGCTATGTTTTTCAAAACTATGCCTTGTTTCCCCATTTGACAGTTAAGCAAAACATCGCTTATGGTATGAAGCACTTCGAAAAAAGTCAGCGTGCACAAAAAGTCACCCATATGATTGAAAAGATGCAGCTAAAGGGTCTTGAGCATCACTATCCCTCTCAACTATCCGGTGGGCAACAACAAAGAACAGCTCTTGCAAGAACACTTATTACAGAACCGGATTTGTTATTCTTAGATGAGCCTTTTTCTGCTCTTGATAGTCATATTAAATACTTACTAGAAAAGGAATTGATGAAAATAATCAAAGAGAATTTCAATGGTATTGTATTACTCGTCACTCATAACATCGAAGAAGCTTATCGCATCTGTGACCAGATTATGATCATGGATGACGGTCAGAATCTTCAACTGGGTCCAAAAGAAGACATCATTAGCAAACCCATTAACTTGACCACTGCAAGAATAACCGGGTGTAAGAATATACTGGACGTGTCCATCTTAGAAGAACACAAGGACTACCTTCTGCTTAAGTCCAATGCACTTATTTTTAAAGCAGCAAATAACCAAATACCCTTGTCCGACTCTATGCTTGCCGGTATCCGCGCCCACCACCTCAGGCTCTATTCCGAAAAATCTCATAAGGACAATGTTTTTGATTGTGAAATTATGGAAAAAATAGAAGGGGTTTTCTCAACGACAATCATCGTCAATTGTGGCGGCAATGTGCTTCAACTGGAAATAGCTAAAGCCTCATGCCCCCACATATCAGAATCAAACAATAACAAGATCAAACTGCACATACCTATGAAGCATGTTTTCTTGATGGAAAATGAATTATAGGTATGCTTTTTACATCAAACATGTTTAATGTCCGTGTTTAACGAGACTTCATTATTAATCGTCATAAGGTCATCCACATCGAGCTGATGTATATCATTTTTTCCATTTGTTCTGGCAAAAACTTCTAGCTCATTTGCTGTTGCTGTATAGAAATTAACAAAATGTTGAATGGATTCTTCCATATTAAAAACGCTTCTTAAGCCTTCATCTTGTGTTGCTATACCTACTGGACAAGTACCTGTATGACAAACTTTAGATTGTAAACAACCAATAGATATCATAGATGCCGTAGCAAGCGCTATTGCATCTGCACCTAAGGCTATACCTTTAGCAATATCAGAGCTATCTCTAAAACCTCCGGTAATACATAAGGAAACCTTACTGTTCACTTGATCCAGATATTTTCTGGCTCTTCTAATCGCAAATATTGGTGGTACTCCAACATTATCTTTTAAAAACTTAGGCGAAGATCCTGTTGCACCACCGCGACAATCAATCGTAATGAAGTCCGGGTTTGCTTGTAGTGCAAAGGCGATATCTTCTTCAATGTGTCCCGCTGCAAATTTTATGCCTATTGGGACCCCATCCGTCACCATGCGTATGCGATCCACTCTATTAATGAGATCTTCTAGAGAGTCAACACCAGCCAATCTTCCTGGGGAAATAGATTCCTCTCCTTCTTTAAGCCCTCTAATTTTTCTTATTTCTGGCGTGATTTTACTCGCTGGCAAATGTCCACCTAGTCCCGGCTTAACACCTTGTCCTATTTTTAATTCAACAGCATCTGCCTTTTTCATGATTTCTTCATCATAAGAAAAATGTGCTGTTCCTTGTTCATAAATATATATTTTTGCCGCCTCTCTAGATTCTAATAACATACCCCCTTCTCCTGAACACATAGCTGTACCGACAATGGCACTACCGCTAGCCAAAGCAATCTTGGCTTCTCTTGATAAAGCGCCAAAAGACATATGGGATACATAAAAAGGAAGGTTGAGGGTTATGGGTTTTTTGGCCGTTTTACCAATTACCGTTTTCAGATTCACCGGTATATCTCCGTTAAGAGGCATTCTGTGAAGTTGGCTACCCTTAAATAAAATTGTTTTAAAATCTGGGAAAGTTTCAAGGGTCCTCATAGCAGAGTTTTCGCTTTTACCGGTCTTTGCTAACTTCTGAATTGTGGTGTACTTGTTATCGTATTTCTCATCATCTATGGTTGCTTTGTCCAGTTTTTTTTTTACCTTACCGTCATCTTCAAATTTTTCATACCAATGTTGTCCATTACAGAATGGTTTATTCTTTGAATGTCCACAGCGGCAAAGCGCATAATGTTCCATGGATTCGGGTTTATCATCATCCTTTAATTCAATAGATCCCTTAACCACATAGGGTCCATCCTCAGTGATCATCACCTCTGGGGTATCCGAATACGTATCATATTTGACATCATCTATCGTATAGCTAAGTGCACCGGAAGGACATTTTTTTATGGTCTCTATGACTTTTTCAACTGACTCAGCATCCGGATCTATCCATGGTTCTGTACCCATCCTAAAGACTTTAGGTAAACCATCTGTACAATACCCAGCGTGGGAACATATGCCTCTATCATCATGAATGGTTATTTTTTTGCCTCTGTAAGTATCCGAATGTCTTGGTTGTCGGTCGATTGACTTATCGGTTTTAAAATCGATTTTACCGTGGGTACCATCACAAAAAGGTTTTGTTCTTGATTGTCCACACCGACAGAAAGATTTGGTAGGTGCGTCTATCGGTACATTTGTACCAACAGATTCTTTGATTCCCTTCAAGTTAGATATCACATAAGGTCCATTTTTAACGGTGGTGATGGTTATATTATTTTTTTTCATACAATCTCCTCATAGTATGAACCCACATCTAGCTTTCCAGCTTATGATATAGATTCTCAATACTTTCTTCTTTTGTAAGAATACGTTTATAAAGATCCCTTAAAATACTTTTATCTAATGTTGCTTGAAATCCTTTTATGCCAAAAAATTCTTTTACAAAATCACTTGCTGGATTAAAAATAAGATCTTCTTTTGTTCCAACTTGCTCAACTTTGCCTTTATTAATAAGAACAATCGTCGAACCCAGTTTGATCGCTTCCTGAATATCATGGGTAACAAAAAGAATTGTTTTCTTGAGTTTATTATGAATGTTTAGAATCTCATCTTGTAAGGCCGTTCTGGCTATTTCATCTACAGCTCCAAAAGGTTCATCCATTAATATGATTTTAGGATCTGCCGCAAGTGCTCTAGCAACTCCCACTCTTTGTTTTTGTCCTCCACTTAATTCTCTTGGATATCGATCTAGATGGTCTATTGATAACCCAACAAGTTCAATAAGTTCCTCTGCTCGACCTCTTCGAAGTTTTTTATCTGATTTTGTAATATTAAGTACATAGTTGATATTATCCTCAACATTGAGATGCGGTAATAACCCTATTTGCTGAATCACATAACCGATACTTCTTCTAAGCCTTATCGTATCCCATTTTTGAATATCTTTATAATCAACCGTTATGGAACCACTATTGTAATCAATGAGCTTGTTCACCATTTTAAGTAAGGTTGTCTTACCACAGCCTGATGGTCCAAGAATTGTGACAAACTCGCCTTCTGGTATAGACAGACTCAAGTTATCAATAACAATCTCAGATGAATTATAAGATTTCGTTACATTTTCAAATTCAATAAATCCCATTAATTGAGCCCTTTCTCCTCCAAGAAGTCTACTGCCACCACTTTCGGATCCATATTTTCTATTTCAACTAAATAATTGAGATTGGTCATCTCCTCATTATTGATTTGACCATCTAGTTTGGCAAGTACTGCTTCAAGTTCAGGATACTTCTTCATGGTCTCTTCTCGAATGAGTGTTGCCGCAAAGTAGGATGGGAAAAAGTTCTGATCATCCTCGAGCACCCTTAAGTCATATTGCTTCAAGCGACCATCTGTAGAAAAAATATTAATAACATCCACTTGATCCGAACCAATACCTTCGTATTTCAGTCCAATATCTAGCTCTGTTTTTTTATCAAATTCGAAACCATAGGTTGCTTCTAGTCCCGGAAATCCATCTTCTCTTTCATAAAAATCATACTCTGCACCTATATTTAGAGTTGAGCTTACCTTTGCTAAATCTGAATAGGAACGAATATCAAGTTCTTCTGCTCGTTGTTCTTTTATAGCAAGACCATAGGTATCATTAAATCCATATAATTCTGACCAAATAATACCATATTCTTCTTGATATCGATCTTTTACGGCCTCATATAATTCAGTTGGATCGTTGATGAGTTCTTCTTTTAAAACAAAAAGCCACCCTGTACCGGTATATTCCGGATAGATATCAATTTCCCCGCTTACCATACCGGGATGAATATTGGAAGTACCGCCACCAATGCCCATCTTTTGTTCAACGATAATGTCGGTGTTGTTTTCAATTAAATACGTTAACATCTCAACCAAGATGTATTGTTCAGTCATCGGTTTACTGGCAATCACTACCTTCTTTTCTTCCTTCGCACAACCGGTAATAAGTATTAATACCATTATTATAGCTATCCATGTTTTTTTCATATTTTACCTCCTACAATTTTGTCAGTAGTTTCTTTTTTCTTTATACCTGGTTAAGGTGTCAAAACTAAGTTTCACTAAGTTCACAAACAATATATAGATTACGTTGATGCATTCATAACTATATATTGTTTGTGAAAGATTAACTATCTAGTTTTGACACTTTAACCATACCTAGTATCCTAAACTTCATCTTGTTTTCAACCAGTTCCATAATTAAGTCTGTTAATATGGCAAGCGTGGCAACCAAAAGACTGCCTGCAATTGTCATCTCAGGAAAATTCGTCGTAATACCTCGCCAAATAGCTACACCCAGTCCTCCTGCACCGATAAAGGATGCAATACCACCCAAGGCAATTGTCATAATCACCATTGTTCTAAAACCAGCGAATATAAAAGGAAGTGCTAGAGGCAATTGGACTTTTGTCAGCAATTGAATTTCTGTGCTACCCATCCCAACGGCCGCTTCAACAACTTGGTCATCCACTTCATTGATGCCTACGTAAGTGTTGCGAATAATAGGTAATACACCATATACAACAAGTGCGATGATCGCACTTTTATTGCCGATACCTGTAATAATAACTAGAAACCCAAAAAGAGCAATCGATGGAATCGTATACAGGAAATTGGTAACTGTAAGGACAACTGTTGCAAAAATCTTATTCCTTGTCATGTAGATACCCATACTAAGTCCAATTATGGTGATATAGAATATCGCAATAAGTGATAAGGATATGTGTTGAAGCAATAACTCAAGAAAGAAGTCCCAACGTTCCACATATAACTTAATAACATTTAAAATAACCGCCAAATAATCATCCTTCCCTCGAACAACATTTATTATTAA
>NZ_JARGDP010000028.1 GCF_029210395.1 Petrocella sp. FN5
CATAAAATACATTGTATTAACGTGATTATTTTAGTATAATATAATGGTTGGTTAAAGGGTCATAACTGTAAAGTTCATAATAGAAAAACTTAGTTTTGACCCTCTAACCATATGTAATGAAATAAGAGTTATACTGTCATAGAGATAGAGATTCAGTATAATAAGGGGCAACATATTCATAAATCATGACGAGGATGGAAGGAAGTATAAAAATGAAGAGGATATTAGCGACATTAATGGCATTAACCATGTTACTTAATTTATTTGCGGTGCAGGTGTTTGGAGCGGAGGCGACAGATCCGGATCTGGTGACTGCATTTGTGGACCATGTTTTTGACTTACAACATAAGGATCAGTTTGTTGATCTTATAGCTGTTATTCGTAAAGTGGACGAAAAAGAAGATATGTTAGAAGCTTATGAAAAAGCCTTTAACGGCCTAACCAGTGGACAACAAGACCGCTTAGAATCCTTTGGTGTAACCTTAGAAGCCATGGAAGCGTTTGTTGACTACATTATGGTGGAAACATATGATGAGAAAAAACTTGAAGAATACTTAGGCCTTAGTCCTAATCCCAATAGACCTGCAGACAAAGCTGCTTTTAGAGCTTCCATAGAAGCTAGGGAAAGTGATTTTAGAGCGGCTCTGGAGGCGGCAGGTGCTAATATAGCAGCCTTAGATGCCGGATTTGCTAGAATGGACAAGTTGTTTGATTTGTTAAATGACGCAATACTTTTGAATTCACTTGGTATTTCCGTTCCTTTTTTAGTAGCGCAAACACCAAATGGAAGCTTTACCCTTGATCGAGCAGAAGCTCAAAAAATAATCACCATTGCAAATTCAAAACTAAAAGATGGTATAGATCATGCTGACACTGTGTTAGATGGTCTACAAGATTTTGTTGATTTTTATAACACAGCTTCACCTAATGACAGAAATCAACTGTATAGATATTTCAATAGATTCGGATTTGTACGTCTTGCTACTGGCGGCGGACCTGGTGGTGGAGCAGGCGGCGGCGGTGGCGGCGGTGGTGGTACAACACCGGTTGTCGATCTAGAAGACGAAGATATAGCTTTAGCCTTACCTACATTTTTGGATACCTTCGGGTTTGACTGGGCAAAAGAAGCCATAGAATCCTTGTTTGCTTTTGGTATTATCAAAGGTAAATCTGAAACGAGGTTTGATCCTTCCGGGTTTGTGACAAGAGCTGAATTTGCCTCTATGTTATCTAGAATGCTGGAACTCATACCAACAACAGAAGTGAATGAATTTGAAGATATCAAGCCCTCTGATTGGTTCTATGATGATTTGAGAGCGGCAGCTGAAAGTGGCATTATAACGGGTTATGGTAATAATACTTTTAAGCCACATCAAAAAGTAACGCGTGAAGAAATGGCAACAATGATTAGCCGCGTGTTAAAGGCCAGAGAAGTAGAAGAACCCACAGATGAAGAGATTGATGTCTTGCTAAATGATTATGAGGATAAAGACCTTATTGAAGCATGGTCGAAAAAAGGTTCTGCCCTTGCTGCTAAATTGGGTATTATTCAAGGATATGACGAAGATGGTAAGAAAAACTTCAAGGCAAAAAGATTTGCAACCAGAGCGGAAGCGGTTGTTATGCTCTACAGAATGGCTACACATATAGAAACGGTTGTCGTCATTGAAGAGACAGAAACAGAAGAAGAAACTGCAACTGAGTAAGTGAGAGTAGGGTAAACGTGATGTTTAAGAAAATGGTTGTAGGTTTGAGTTTGTTATTCTTGTGTGTTGTAATTGGCTTTACGATTCCTTTTATTATGTCAAATCAGAATCCCAGTCAAGAGGTTGATTTGGACGTTTTGAAAAAGCAGTTTGAACAGGAGCTTGAAACAATGCAAGAGCAGAAACTGCGGGAAAATTATGAAGCAATGTGGGATGAGCACATGGATAATAATCCAAAGGAACTAGAAGACTTGCTAGATGAAATGGAGCTATTGAATAAAAGTCAATTAGAGACAAATATAGAAGAAGAAACAGTTATTATTGTATCTCCGGATAGGACAGGTACAATTGAGGATAGTTCGACGGATACTTTGCCCGATGAGGAAGTGGATTTTTTTGATCTGGAGACGGTGCCCTTGAGTGATGGGGAAGTCATCACAGAGAAAGTTGTCAAGGACCAATGGGTGAACGAGAAGATTCATACACATAAGGATCAAATAGCAGATTCCGATTTGAGTGCTGGTGCCGGTATATACAATCGATTGGATACAAACTATTTGTTTAGCTTAGCAGAAGGTGGTTTGTCGGCTGAAAAAGAAGAAGAAGCAAAAGCTTACCTAAGAGCAAACCTGTCTGAGGCAGAACTTGGTAAAGCGATAGAACTATACAACAAGTATGTACATTTATTAAACTAGAATGTCTTACAAGAAGATGATGAGAGTAGGGTATGAACATGAATGAAACGTATCAAGAGCTTGATTTAATTGAGCTCTTAAGAGGTGTTATTTCAAATTGGTGGTTGATTTTGTTATTTATGATTGTTGCCGGAGGTTCTTCTTACTACGCAACGATTACTTATGTTGTGCCTATATATAAGGCGGAGTCCACCTTGTTTATTGGTAAAGAAAACGATGTTATAACAGGAATTAGTCTTGGCGATTTTCAGCTGGACAGTAAATTGGTAGTAGATTACAGGGAACTCATAAAAACCAGATTGGTTACAGAAGAAGTTATTAGTGACCTTGAATTAAAGACGACAAGGAATGAAGTTGTTGATCATCTCAACATTAATATTATCACAGAGTCTAGGTTTATGAATATTACTTATCAAGATCCTATACCTGAGAGAGCCACACAAATTGTTAACCGTTTTTCTCAGGTCTTGGTAGAAAAAGCTGAAACAATAGTTGGTGTAAAAAACATTCAGATTGTAGATTATGCTATTATACCAACATCACCAATCAGTCCGAATGCTACGATGAACGCTTTGATAGCAGCAATGATTGGCGCGATGGTGGCTGTAGGCTTAATCTTACTAAAAATGGCAATGAACAATACCATACAAGATGAATCCAACGTAGAAAATGAATTTGGCATACCGGTACTGGGTGTCATCCCTAAGTTCAAAGGTGAAGGGAGGACAACATGATTAGTAAAGATCTAATTAGCGTTAATGAACCGGAGTCCTTAGCGGCTGAGAGCTATAAAATGTTTAGAAGTAATCTAAAATATATGAAGGTAGACTCAGAAAAAAAAGTGGTTATGTTCACCTCATCTGTTTCAGAAGAAGGTAAAACAACGAGCATATCCAATATTGCGACAAGTTTTGCCCTAGATGGTAAGAAAACTTTGTTAATTGAATGTGACTTACGCCGCGCCAGAGTGCATAGTGTGTTTGGGATCAACCAAAGTCCAGGCATTACCAATATGTTGTCGGAAAAAACGACTTTGGAGGATGCGGTTCATCAGATTAAAGAAGTTCCATTACTTGATGTATTAACAGCAGGTCCCTTACCACCGTCACCGGCAGAATTGTTAGGATCAAAAGCACTTGAGGAGATTGTACTTGAGGCAAGAAGTAAGTATGATATGATCTTAATTGATGCACCGCCGGTACTAAGTGTAACAGATGCGGTTGTTCTTAACAGAATGGTCGATGGTGTTGTTCTGGTGATTGCAGCAAATGAAACAAAGAAAAGCACAGTTCATAAAGCCATAGCAGCTTTCAAGAAAATCGATGCCAATATGTTGGGTATTTTAATCAGTAAAGTGGATATGAAGCGAAATGACTATTATGATTATTATAAAAAGGGTTACACTTATACCCATGAAAAGCCTAAAAAATCTAAACCGGTTATTGAGTATAGTGATAACTAATATAAACAGCGAACCTATGCAATTGCATGGGTTCGCTGTTTTCAAAGTGAAACAAGTATGATATAATGTCATTACATGCAATAGACGATGGACTATGGCTTTATGCTTTAACAAATATCGAAACAATGGAGATGAGACTATGAGAATGTATGACGTCATTGAAAAGAAAAAATTAGGTCAAATATTAACAGATTTAGAAATCAACTATGTGGTGGAAGGCTTTACAAAAGGTGCCATACCGGATTATCAAATGTCAGCTTTGTTAATGGCCATTTATTTTCAGGGGATGAACAAGGATGAGACATTGGCATTAACCCTGGCAATGGCAAAAAGCGGTGATATGTTGGATCTTTCAAAGATTGATGGTATCAAAGTGGATAAACACAGTACAGGCGGCGTTGGCGATAAGACATCTTTAGTATTGGCACCAATGGTAGCGGCTCTAGGCATACCGGTAGCAAAAATGTCCGGTAGAGGTCTTGGCCATACAGGCGGAACAATCGATAAGTTGGAGGCCATTGCAGGCTTTAATACAGATATGTCAGAAGAAGCATTTATTAACAATGTTAATACCATAAAGATGGCGATAGCAGGGCAGACCGCCAATCTTGCTCCGGCAGACAAAAGGCTATATGCTTTGCGTGATGTCACCGCCACCGTTGACAGTTTTTCATTGATTGCCGGTAGCATCATGAGTAAAAAGATTGCTTCCGGTGCAGATGCCATCGTACTGGACGTAAAAACCGGTTCAGGTGCCTTTATGCGCGATGAAGGAGACGCCATTAAGTTGGCAAAGGCTATGGTCGATATTGGAAACGGTTATGGTCGTGAGACCGTAGCCATTGTTTCAGATATGAATCAGCCTTTAGGCTGTGCTGTTGGTAATACCTTAGAGGTTATTGAAGCCATAGAGACTTTGAAGGGTAACGGCCCTGAGGATTTGATGGCCTTATGCTTAGAACTAGGAACACAAATGGTAATCTTATCTAAGCTTACAGAAGATGAAAATGAGGCCAGGTCCATGCTTAAGGAAACCATAATATCCGGTCAAGCGCTTGCCAAGTTCAAAGAATTTGTAAAAGCTCAAGGCGGTGATACCGTTTATGTGGATCAACCGGAACTTTTTGAGAAAGCAAGCGTCATTCGCAAGGTTTTAGCCAGAGATACCGGTTACATCGCTCACATTGAAACAGAGGAAATCGGATTTGCGACTATGATGTTAGGTGGCGGGCGTGAGACCAAAGATAGCCCTATTGATTTATCGGTCGGATATGTTTTCAAAAAAAAGCTGGGTGATTTTGTTGAAAAAGGAGATACAATCGCATTGGTATATGCCAATGACGAAGAAAAATCATTGCTTTCAGAAACAAGATTTTTGGATGCGATCACTCAACAAAAAGAAGCTTATGAAAAACCCAAACTCATAAAGTGCCTATTGAAATAAAACATTATAACCAAAAAGCCTCTAAAGAGGCTTTTTGTTGTTCTTTAGATAGGACTTATCCCTTGCTATTTCCGTGATTTATTAGTAAAATAGCTTATGGGTAGAAATTTGAACCCAAAATCTTGAACGTGATGACTTAGGAGATTAAACATGACGATATTAATAATACGATTGATCATCAATACTTTGTGTGGTGTGATGGTAATGGTGGCTCACGAAGTACCAAAAGTCTTTGCCGCTCATTTCCTAACCCATCCCATCTATAGAAAAAAAACCATTGTGATACCTAAACTAACCAAGTTTATTGATCCTATTGGCTTAATTCTTTTTGCTTTTTCAACCTTTGGTGTTGGATGGCAAAAGCCTTTTGAATACAACCCAAATCGACTTAAAGACAAAGAAAGAAGCCTATTACCCTTAATGTTATCGGGTCAGCTGTCCAGTCTTCTATTTATGTTGTTTATGTTGCCAATCTTCAATTATTTGATACAGGTCAAAGCAAATCCATTCATTATATATGGTGCTTATAAACTGGTGGTTTTTAATATGGTTATTTTCTTGGTGAACCTGTTTCCTGTACCTCCGCTGGATATGAGTAAGATAATATATTCTTTTTCACCTAATAACTATTTTAAACTCATCCAAAATCAACGATACATTCATGCCGGTTTTATACTGATGATTGCTTTTAATATCGTAGAAATACTTGCAAGAGAGATTCTGAACCCAATTCTTAACCTAATGGTATAGGAGAAAAACATGGTCCTATCAGTTAAACTAGATAATTTTGAAGGTCCTTTGGATCTTTTACTGCATCTTATTGATAAAAACAAATTAAATATATATGATATACCCATAGTGGTGGTGACCAAGCAGTATTTGGAGCATATGCGTCATATGGAAGTAGGTCAGATGGAGGTTATGTCTGAGTTCATTGAGATGGCTGCCATTTTGATTAATATTAAATCGAAGATGTTATTACCCAAGTATGAAGAAGATGAAGAAGAGGATGAAGATCCAAGAGCGGTTTTGGTAGAAAAGCTTCTGGAATATCGTAAATACAAGATGATATCCATGGATTTGAAGGAACGTCATAATCAAGCAGACAAGATTCTTTTCAAAGAAGCAAGTATACCGGAGGAAGTGAAGAATTATACTCAAGCACCAGATACTTCAGCTCTACTTGAGTCCATCGATTTTGGGAAATTATATCAAGTTTTTCAATCGGTTCTTAAGAGGAATGAAGACAAGATGGATGTGGTTAGAAGTCATTTTGGTGATATTAAAAAAGAGGCTTTTACAGTACAAGAAAAGATTGAACAATTACTGAACTTAAGAGAAAATTATAGTTCTCTTAGTTTCGCAGATTTATTAGATAATCTAAGTACGAAAGTAGAAATGATTGTTACTTTTCTTGCCGTACTAGAGTTGATGAAAATGGGCAGTATACGGGTTATTCAAACGGAAGTTTTTGATGATCTTATTATTCGATTTGTTTAGAATCCCATTCCCTAAAGGCAGAAGCATTTTAGAAGTAGCCTAAAAAAAATTATGTAAGAAGGAAAAAACATGAATTTTAGTAAAACTGAAGCAGCCATTGAAGCCATACTTTTTTCTATGGGTGAGGCGGTGCCCACAAGAAAAATAGCAGAAGCCATAGAACTCTCTGTGGAGGATGTTTATCACGTCCTGTTGAATATGAAAGATAAATACGACGAACATGAACGTGGTGTTATGCTCATTGAAATCGATGAGAGCTTTCAGATGTGTACCAAGCGAGAATACTATGAGCATGTTAAGAAAATTAATTTTAAGCTAAAGGAATTCATTTTAACGGATGTATTGATAGAGACTTTATCTATTGTGGCTTACAAACAACCGGTCACACGTGCTCAGGTAGAGGCCATCAGAGGGGTTAATTCGAATCACGCGGTAAATAAACTTATTGAGTATAATCTTGTATGTGAGGTAGGGCGCTTGGAAGTCCCTGGTAGACCTATTCTTTTTGGTACAACTAAAGATTTTTTAAGAGGGTTTGGTCTGCAATCCGTAAAAGAGCTTCCGGAGATTGGAGCAGAAGCCTTAAGCCATCTTAAAGACGAAGTTGAACAAGAAATGCAACTATCATTACCACAGGAGGATGTATCAGAAGTTTATCCGGATCTCGTAGATGAAGTAGATGAAGTAGATCAAGAAGATCAAGAAGATGAAGACAAGGGCATTGATTTGGATAAGTTGGTGTTGATTGTAGAAGAACCTTAAGGTTCTAAGAAAGTAGGAAACAATGGAAATTAGACTACAAAAATACATTGCCGATGCAGGTATTGCATCTAGAAGAGCCGCTGAAAAACTTATTTCTAATGGCGAAATCAAAGTAAATGGGCAAGTTGTAAGAGAAATGGGTATAAAGATTAATCCTTTAGAAGATGTGGTTACCTATAAAAATAAAGATTTGAAAAAAGTTGAGCGTTTAGAATATTTTTTGCTTCACAAGCCTGTTCGGGTCGTTTCCACAGCTTCTGATGAGAAAAATCGTACTAATGTAGTGGATATGATTAAAAGCCATCACAGATTATATCCGGTAGGCAGGTTAGACTATATGTCCAGCGGTTTGATTATTCTAACCAATGATGGTGAGCTAACCTATAAGCTAACCCATCCAAAACATGATATAGAAAAGCATTATGAAGTAAAAATCGAACCACCTATTACAGAAAGCGACGTGAAAAAGTTACGGGCTGGTGTTAATCTAGACGGTGAGAAAACAAGACCCTGTAAAGTGAAGCTCATTAAAGATTCAAGTCGTTATCAAGTCTATTCAGTCATTTTACAAGAAGGAAAAAACAGACAAATCAGAAGAATGATTGAAGCTGTTGGTTCCAACGTTGTAGCCCTTGAAAGAACCGCTATTGGTACGATTACGATGGCAGGTCTTAAATACGGACAATACCGTCCATTAAACCGAGATGAAATCAACTATCTGAAGCAACTTTAAGGATGGTAGAGACAGTCTCGGCTTTTTTTAATTTTGACTCTTTAACCATATATCGTTAAAAAAATTACAAACCCTATTGCTATTTTAGTAGGGCTGAGTTACAATAATAGTCGTTGGAACTTGGTATATTACACACAAAATCCTTGTGTTTATTTAAAATACTTATGCAATATAACCATTGATTTTATAAAATGGTATGTTGTCAAATACTTTAAATAAATGCAACTTTATATTTGGAGGTTAATGCATGAGTATGCAGCAAGATTTGGAAAAACTCACTAACCGTCGTAGTACTGCACGAGATCGTATTGATCTTCTATTGGATCAAAATTCTTTTGTAGAAATAGGTGCTTTTGTTAAACCACGACAGACAGACTACAACATGGCGACCATAGAAGCACCCGCTGACGGTGTTTTGACCGGCTATGGTACAGTTGAAGGGCGCTTAACGTATGTATTTAGTCAGGATGCTTCCGTGATGGGTGGTTCACTTGGGGAAATGCATGCAAAAAAGATTGTAGCATTATATGACCTTGCAATCAAAACAGGCGCACCAATCGTAGGCTTATTAGATTCTGCCGGCATGCGCCTGCAAGAAGGTACAGACGCCCTAGAAGGGTATGGACAGATATTTATCAAGCAATCCATGGCATCGGGTGTTATACCCCAAATCATGGCTGTTTTAGGGACTTGTGGTGGCAGCGGCGCTTTGCTACCTTCATTGGCTGACTTTACTTTTATGAAGAAAGAGTCAACATCCTTGTATTTAAATAGTGCCAATACTTTGGATCATACCAAAGCATCGAATGATACGTTAAGTGGTTCCGCTTTTAATGCAAAAGAAACCGGTATGATTGATGTGGTGCTTGAAGACGAGACACAACTTTTGACCGGTATAAGAACCCTTATAGAACTTCTTCCTTCTAATAATAAAGAAGAAGCACCTTATGGTGGCTCAGGCGATGATTTGAACCGTCTGATACCTAGCTTTAGCGCGGATATAAGGGATGGGCTTGATGGAAGCGCAGCTTTGGCTGCCATTGCAGATGTTGGCACTTTCATGCCCTTAAAAAGCGAATATGGTAAGGACATAACCTTAGGGTTAGGCAAGCTTGGTAATATGACGGTTGGTTTGATTGCTAACCAAGCAGATGAAGAAGATGGAAGAATCAGTTTACAAGGGTGTGAAAAAATTGCAGAGTTTGTGAACAAGCTTGATGCATTTGGAATACCGTTAGTGACTTTAGTAGATGTGGTTGGATATACAGCGCGTCTTGAAGAAACACAAGCCGGCCAGTCCAAATACGTGGCAAAGATGATGAGCAGTTTTATTCATGCAACGGTCCCTAAAATAAGTGTTTTGACCAATAGGGCTATTGGATCTGCTTATGTTGCTTTTAATAGTAAACATATTGGTGCTGATTTTGTCTTTGCGTGGCCAACGGCTAAGGTATCCTTTATGGACGCTGAATCGGCTGTTCGTATTATGTATTCAAAAGAAATAGAAACTTCAACGATTGCAGCTGAAGTGATTAAAGAAAAAACAAAGCTTTACCAAGAGGAACAAATGTCGCCTTATAATGCGGCAAGTCGAGGTTATATTGATGACATCATAGAACCGACAGCAACACGTAAAAGACTGATTGCAGCACTAGAGATGTTGTATACTAAATATGTGGTTAGTCCGGAACGTAAACATAGATCTGTTTAAGGTGGTGAATGAATATGGCAGAATGGCTAGAAGAAGGCTTAGTTGGAACCATTAATGGTGTGGGTACAGTTTTTATTGTACTTGTACTCATTGCGATTGTAATCAGTCTCTTTAAATATATTAATAAGATTAATATTTCAAGCTTTTTTAAACCGGCAGTAAAAAAGACGCTACCGGGAGAGGGAAGTCAAACCAATGATGCAATACATTCAACGCCGGAGGTATCAGAAGAAGATGACGCTCAGTTGATTGCAGTTATTGTTGCGGCCATAGCTGCAAGCTTGGAAACCTCAAGTGATCAATTACAAGTCAGATCTTTTAGAAGAATTAATCAGACCAATACTTTATGGAATCGAAGATAGGAGCCCGAATATGAAAAAATTTCAAGTGACAGTGAATGGTAATACTTATGAAGTGGATGTAGAAGAAATTACAAATGGTGTAGTACAACCGCAAGTGGCAAGTCAACCGGCACAAGTCCAATCAACACCGGTTCAAAAGCCGGCAACACCATCTACACCTGTAGCGGTGGACGGAATATCTGTTGAAGCACCAATGCAAGGTAAAATCGTAGCTTTGAAGGTTACCCAAAATCAGAAAATTCAAGAAGGTGATGTTATCGCCGTTCTTGAAGCGATGAAAATGGAAAATGAGATTGTAGCTTCATCTGCAGGTACGGTAGCATCTGTTCATGTTGCTATAGGACAATCAGTGGATGCAGGCGACTTAATTGCAACCCTTAATTAGGCCAAGGAGGTTCATTGAATATGTGGGAAAAACTTATTGAGGCCTTTGCTAATTTCATCCACAGTTCTGGTCTATACTGGTTAGTAGAAAATTTTTCTGATATGGGTTACAAGAATTTGATTATGATTGTCGTATCCTTAACCCTTATGTACCTAGCTATAAAAAAAGGCTATGAGCCTTTACTGCTATTGCCGATTTCTTTTGGTATGTTGCTTGTTAATCTTCCGATTACTTTTATTATGGAAGGTGCTATGACTCAAATACCCCTTCCAGATGGGACGATCTTTGAGTTTGCAGGAACAAAGATTGAAGCGGCAGCAACTTTTGCAGCAGACGGTCCGGAAACCGTAGCTTATATCCTGTCTCAGGCCAAAGAGATCCCTGGAGGCTTATTATATTACCTTTATTACGGGAATAAACTGGGCATATTTCCACCGCTAATATTTATGGGTGTTGGTGTTTTGACCGACTTTGGTCCCTTGTTAGCCAATCCAAAAAGTTTTCTTTTAGGTGCCGCTGCACAGTTTGGTATTTTCTTGGCTTTCTTCGGGGCACTTATGTTAGGTGAATTCTTTCCTGAATTATTTGCCTTTGGTCCTAAGGAAGGGGCGGCCATTGCCATTATTGGTGGTGCAGATGGTCCAACCGCCATATATACGGCGATAAAACTGGCCCCTCATTTGCTTGGACCTATAGCGGTAGCGGCATATTCTTATATGTCTCTGGTGCCGATTATACAACCACCGATTATGCGGTTATTAACAACCAAGGAAGAACGAAAAATTAAAATGAAGCAACTAAGACCTGTATCTCATACAGAAAAAATACTGTTCCCAATTGTCGTTACCATTTTGGTTATTTTGATTCTCCCTACGACAGCGCCTTTAATCGGTATGCTGATGTTTGGTAACCTAATCAAAGTATCCGGTGTTACGGAAAAACTGGCAGAAGTGGCTTCTAATGCTTTGATGTATGTCATTACCATATTTCTTGGTATTACCGTTGGAGCAACAACCAGTGCTGAAGCTTTTCTTAACTTTGAAACCCTTGGAATATTATTACTTGGATTGGTTGCCTTTTCCTTTGGTACGGCTTCAGGTGTCTTACTTGCTAAACTGATGAATAAATTGTCCAAGACGCAGATTAATCCTCTTATTGGTGCGGCAGGTGTTTCGGCAGTGCCGATGGCGGCTCGAGTTGTTCAAAAAGTCGGTCAAGAAGAAGATAAAAGCAACTTTCTGCTTATGCATGCCATGGGACCTAATGTGGCAGGTGTCATCGGTTCGGCAGTTGCAGCAGGTGTATTCTTATCCTTATTTTTAACAGCTTAATAACAATAACAATAATGGACCAAGGAGGTAAACATGGCAGATATGATAAAAAAACCAATAAAAATTACAGATACAATTTTTAGAGATGCCCATCAATCATTGATTGCAACACGGATGACCACCGAAGATATGCTTCCAATTATTCAGAAATTGGATAAAGTAGGCTATCATTCTATGGAAGTATGGGGTGGTGCTACTTTTGATGCCTCTTTAAGATTCTTAAAAGAAGATCCATGGGAGCGTCTTAGAAGTTTGCGAGAAGGGTTTAAAAACACTAAGTTACAAATGCTCCTTAGAGGTCAAAATATTCTGGGCTATAGAAATTATGCAGACGATGTGGTTGAATATTTCGTTCAGAAGGCGATTTCCAATGGTATTGATATTGTTAGAATATTTGATGCCCTAAACGATCCACGTAATTTGAAAACAGCCATCGATGCCACTAATAAAGAAGGCGGACACGCTCAAGTGGCGATTGCCTATACTTTGTCCAAAGTACATACAATCGACTATTTCACCGATTTAGCCAAAGAACTTGAATCCATGGGGGCAAAATCTATCTGTATTAAAGATATGGCCGGCCTACTTGTGCCTTATGAAGCCGAAAAACTGGTCAAAGCCCTTAAAGCAAATGTGGATTTGCCTTTACAAATCCATTCACATTATACTTCTGGTGTTGCATCCATGTCTTATATGAAGGCGGTTGAAGCCGGATGTGATGTTATAGATACAGCAATATCGCCATTTGCCCTTGGAACGGCACAACCGGCAACAGAAGTCATGGTAGAATCTTTTAGAAATACACCTTTTGATACCGGATTTGATCAAGAATTATTGGCAGAGATTGCAGATTATTTTAGGCCTATGCGTGATGCAGCTCTTGATTCCGGTCTAATGAATCCAAAAGTATTGGGTGTTAATATTAAAACCCTTTTGTATCAAGTACCAGGTGGCATGTTATCAAATCTGGTTTCCCAACTTAAGGAGCAAAATGCTGAACACCGTTTTGCAGAAGTGCTAGAAGAAATGCCTAGGGTGCGAGCTGACTTTGGGTATCCACCATTGGTAACACCGACCAGTCAGATTGTTGGTACTCAAGCAGTTTTAAATGTTTTGGGTGGAGAGCGGTACAAGCTGATTACAAAAGAGTCTAAAGCTCTTGTGAAAGGTGAGTATGGACGAACACCGGTTGCCATATCACCGGAGATTGTAAAGCAGATCATCGGTGATGAAAAACAGATTACTTGTCGTCCGGCTGATTTAATAGCACCGGAAATCGATAAACTAAAAAAAGAAGCCAGTGCATATATCAAGCAAGATGAAGATGTATTGTCTTATGCCTTATTCCCACAAGTCGCAGTAGATTATTTTAATTACAGAGATGCAAAGTTGACAAAAGTAGATATGACTGTAGCTGATAAAGATAACAAAGTCTATCCTGTATAAAACAAAGATGATTCAGTCACCTTTTTGGTAGCTGAATCTTTCTTTTGTGTCATCATATATGATTGAAATGTCAAAACAATATGATTGAACTCTTGATGCCTTTACTCTAGTTATAAATAACAATTGTAATTGTTGTGGCTTTGGTCTATAATAAATGAAGGAAAAACTTTAATACAATTCATTTGTGTGACAAATGAATTGTATTAAAGTTTTTGAATCAAATATTGATTAAGGCGTCAAGAGTATTAAGCTTGGATTTGACACTCTAATCACCAATGAATACTTAGTAATTTATGGACGTTAAGTAGGCTAAATGGTCTAGAAAAGGGGAAAATATGAATAGACAAAATGACTTAGTAAAGCGAATTAATAGTAATTATTCAAAGTTTAGCAAGGGTCAGAAACTGCTTGCCAATTATATTATAGATCATTATGAAAAGGCTGTTTTTTTAACTGCCGCCAGATTAGGGAAAATCGTTGGCGTTAGTGAGTCTACAGTTGTACGCTTTGCCAATGAACTTGGTTATGATGGTTATCCAAAACTCCAAAGAGCTTTGGAAGAACTGGTCAAAACAAAATTAACCTCTATTCAAAGGGTGGAAGTGACAACAGATCGTATTGATCAATCTCATGTTCTAAGATCGGTCTTGCAATCCGATGCGGATAAGATTAAGTATACATTAGAAGAAATTGAAGAGGCTGTCTTTGATCAGGCGGTAGATATGATTTTAGAAGCAAAAACCATCTATATTATAGGTGTTAGAAGTAGTGCCACTTTAGCCAATTTTTTAGGTTTTTATTTTAACCTTGTTTTTGATAATGTAAAATTAATACATACCAACAGTGTTAGCGAAATGTTTGAACAAATCTATCGTTTAAAAGAAGAAGATGTGGTGATTGGCATAAGCTTTCCTAGATATTCTAAACGTACATTAAAGGCTATGGAATTTGCCAAAACCAGAAAGGCTGGCGTTATTACCATTACAGACAGTTTGCTTTCACCTATGATACAGTTTGCAGATTGTTCATTGATTGCCAGAAGCGATATGGCTTCTTTTGTAGATTCTCTTGTTGCACCACTCAGTCTAATTAATGCACTTATCGTTGCTTTATGTATTAAAAAGAAGGATGTGGTTGTCGAAGCACTAGGCAGCCTTGAACAGATATGGACAGAGTATCAGGTTTATGATAATGATGATGACTTGAATATTGGGTATAATCTAAATCTAAAATCCGATAAGGTGTAGGTGTGATTATGAAAAAAGTCATAATCATTGGTGGTGGACCGGCCGGTATGGTGGCAGCCATTATGGCAGCTAGAGAGGGTCATGATGTGACCTTAATGGAACAAAACGAAAAATTAGGAAAAAAACTCTATATCACTGGAAAAGGTAGATGCAATCTTACCAATGAGGTGAATGTGGAAGCGCTCATTAAGCAGGTGGTCACGAATCCCAAATTCCTATACAGCAGCTTCTATACTTTTGATAGTGAAGGTGTCGTTCGATTTTTTAATGAAATTGGTTTGGAAACGAAAGTCGAGCGAGGTAATCGAGTCTTCCCTCAATCGGATAAGTCTTCAGATGTTATTAACGCACTTATGAATGCTATGAAGGCTTTGAAAGTAGATGTTCGTTTAAAATCTAAAGTAACTGGGATAGCCATAGAAAAACGTTGTGTTAAAGGTGTTTATTTAGGTGATTTGTTTGTTGAAGCAGATGATGTTATCGTTGCTACAGGCGGTATATCTTACCAGATGACTGGTGCTACCGGTGACGGTTACCTATTTGCTAAAGATGCGGGTCACAAAGTAATAAGGCAGGAACAAGGACTTGTACCCCTGAACATTGTAGAAGATTGGGTTAAGGCACTTCAAGGTCTTTCATTAAAAAATGTTGAACTTGTATTAAAAACTAAGGACAAAGTACTATATCGCGGTTTTGGCGAGATGCTTTTTACGCATTTTGGTATTTCAGGCCCATTGGTCCTAACTGGGTCTAGTTACTTAAAAGACTTACCTTATCCGATTCAAGCCTTTATTGACTTAAAACCTAAACTAAGCATAGAGCAAATGGACTTACGTCTACTAAAAGACTTTGAGCTGTATAATAGAAAAAATTTTGAAAACGCATTGGCAGACCTATTGCCTAAAAAATTGATTCCTATAGTTGTGTTATTGTCTGGTATTGATCCGGAAAAAAAAGTGGATCAGATCACGAAGGTTGAAAGGCTTAAGCTTCTTGAAACATTAAAAGCCCTGCCGATGACGGTTAATGGAAAAAGAGGCTATAATGAAGCAATTATTACTCAAGGTGGTGTGGATGTTAAAGAAATTAACCCCAATACAATGGGTTCTAGAATAGTTGACCATTTATACTTTGTAGGTGAGGTTTTAGACTTGGATGCTTTGACCGGTGGTTTTAATCTACAGATTGCTTTTTCCACCGCTTACTTAGCAGGTATTTCTATAGATAAGAGTTAGGAGATTATAATGATTGCAATTAGAGGCGCAATTACAGTTAAAGAAGATACAAAAGAAGCGATTTTAGAAGGTACTGAGTTCATGCTAAAGTCGATTATTGAAGAAAACAATTTAGAAGACGATGAGATTATATCCATTGTTTTTTCAGCAACCAAAGATTTGACTCAGATCTATCCTGCAGTCGCGGCCCGAAACATAGGTATAACCTGTGCCAGTCTTTTATGTGTTCAGGAGATGTATGTGGTAAATAGTCTGAATAAATGCCTTCGAATTCTTATGCATGTTGAAAAAAATCTTTTACAAAAAGACATAAAACACGTATACTTGAGAGATGCAAAAATACTTCGACCTGACTTAACTAAGAAGGGGTAGCAATATGAATGATATATTAACCATAGCTATAGATGGTCCTGCAGGGGCAGGCAAAAGTACTATTGCAAAAAGATTGGCAAAAGACTACGAGATAGTGTATGTGGATACAGGTGCAATGTATCGATCGGTAGCGCTCTATATGATGGAGCATGACATTAATCTTGATGTGGAAAGCGCCGTTGTCGAAGCTTTGAGTCAGGTACATATACGAATTGTGTATAAAGATGATACACAAAATATTTATTTAAATGAAGAAGATGTAACACAAAAAATAAGGCAACAATCGGTTGGGGAAGGCGCTTCAAAAGTATCAGCCTATCTTCCGGTACGAAAAAAAATGGTCATGATGCAACAAGAGATGGCAAAAAAAACGAGTTTGGTCATGGATGGCAGAGATATTGGAACACATGTCTTAACCGATGCAAGAGTAAAAATATTTTTGAGTGCAGATGTCATGATAAGAGCGAAGCGAAGGTTCAATGAGCTCATAGAAAAAGGGGCATCCGCAGATCTACAGATGATCGCAAATGAGATAAAAGAACGAGACCATCGGGATATGAACCGAGAACATGCACCATTAGTACAAGCTAAAGATGCCCATATGTTAGATACATCCAATATGAGTATTGACGAAGTGGTGGATGAAATAAAGAAAATCATTGAAATGAGGTAATGGTTTGGAAATAATCATGGCAAAATCAGCAGGTTTTTGTTTTGGTGTAGACAGGGCTCTGAAAAAAGTGTATGATGGTCTAGGCAATGAACCTATTTATACATATGGACCAATCATTCATAATAATCAAGTGGTTGAGGAATTGACATCTAAAGGTGTTAAAGTTATTCATGATTTAGATGAACTGGGACAATTGCCCCATGGGAAAGTGGTAATCAGAAGCCATGGTATCAGTAAAGCGGAACAAGATTTGATTTCTGACTCAGGGTTTGGTATGATAGAAGCAACCTGCCCATATGTGAAAACAATTCATAATTGTGTAGAAAAAGCATCATTAGAAGGTCATCATATTATAATAGTCGGAAACAAAAATCATCCTGAAGTAATGGGTATAAAAGGATGGTGCCAGCAACCGGTATATATTATTGAAAATGTTTCACAAATAGAGGAAATACCATTTGATATGGATATTGTGTATGAAGTGGTGGCACAAACGACCTTTAATATTGGATTATATCAAGAAATTTTGATTCGATTGCAAAAATTAAAATTTCATGTTATTATAAACGAAACAATATGCAAGGCCACTTCTGAACGTCAAAAAGAGGCCTTGGAAATAGCTAAGAATGTAGATGTTATGTTGGTGATTGGCAGTAAACATAGCTCGAATACAATCAAGCTATATGAAATATGTAAAGAGCAATGTGACCTTACATATCACATTGAATCTATAGAAGAATTTGAGTTGAGGGTTCTAAAAGGACATTCCTTAGTTGGAATAACGGCAGGAGCATCAACTCCTAAGAAACTTATCAAGGAGGTCATTTCGAATGTCAGAAATGCAGAATGAGAATGAACAAAGCTTTGCAGAAATGCTGGAAGCATCTTTAATTTCAATTCATAAAGGTGAAATTATTGAAGGTACGATCATTGGTGTAAACGCCGATGAAATCTATGTCAATATAGGTTACAAGTCAGATGGTATCATCCCTAAGAGTGAATTTTCCAATTACCCAACTGTGAACCTAAGCGATTTGGTAACTGTAGGGAACAAAATCAGAGCCAAAGTACTTAGAGTAAATGATGGTGAAGGTCAGGTCTTATTGACTTACAAGCGTCTAAAAGCAGAAGACGGAATGAAACGGGTAGAAGAATTATACAAATCAGGTGAGGAAGTTACCGCAAAAGTTTCTTTGGTTCTTGCAGGTGGACTTGTAGTGATTATTGATGAAGTAAGGGTATTTATTCCGGCTTCTTTGGTTTCTGACTCCTACGTGAGTGACTTATCTGAATTTAAAGACCAAGAGTTAACGTTTATTATTTCAGAGTTTAACACGAAAAAAGGAAGAATCATTGGTAACAGAAGAATCCTTCTTGAAAAAGAGAAGAGCAGCATGCAAGTAGAAATCTTTAAGAACCTTGAAGTGGGTGCTGTACTTGAAGGTACTGTTAAGAACATTACAGATTATGGTGTGTTTGTTAATCTAGATGGTGTTGACGGATTGGTTCATATATCTGAGCTTTCATGGGGACGTGTTAAGTCACCTAAAGAAGTTGTTAAGATCAATGAAAAAGTGCGTGTACGTGTTATTAGCATTAATCAAGAGAAAAAGAAGATCTCTTTATCTATGAAATTTGATGCTGAGAATCCATGGAACGATGCAGCCAATAAATATGCTGTAGGCAATGTTGTAACCGGTCGTGTTGCAAGAATGACGGACTTTGGTGCGTTTATAGAGCTAGAAGAAGGTGTAGATGCACTTCTACATGTATCTCAAATCTCTATAAAACATGTTGAAAAGCCTTCAGATGCTTTGACAGTTAATCAAGTGATTGAAGCTAAAGTTACGGATCTTAACTTGGATGAGAAGAAAATCAGTCTATCTATAAAAGGTCTGGAACTTGAAAGAGAAGAAGAAAACAAAGAAGAAACGGTAGAAGTTGAGGATTCAAAAGAAGTTTTAACAGAAGCTGTTGATAAAGAAGAAGAAGTAAAAGAAGTAAAAGAAGAAGTAGAAGCATCTGAAGCAGAAGAAGTGAAAACTGAAACTACAGAAGAAGCTTAAGTTTTATAGAGCAATGATGACAAACTTGCTGGTTATGCCGGCAAGTTTGTTGTACTTACTATTAGGGTTTCCCTACTTCTTTAACAAGGTGTCGAATAAAATAACTGACAAGGAGACAATGCTTTGATTAAAGATTATGAGAGTTTTAAAAGAGAAATATTGTCATTGACGAAAATAGACTTGAATGCCTATAAAGAAAGACAAATGAAGAGGCGAATCGATTCATTAATTAAAAAAAATGGTGTTTCTGATTACGATGCTTATGTGAAAGAACTGAAAAATAACAAAGAAGTTTATGAGGAGTTCATTAATTATTTGACGATTAATGTTTCGGAGTTTTTTAGAAATACAGCCCAGTGGGAAGTTCTTGAAAAAGAGATTTTTCCTTATATTTTTGATAAATTCGGTAAACGTATTAAAGTATGGAGTGCAGCCTGTTCAACAGGAGACGAACCCTATTCTCTGGCCATGGTCCTTAGCAAATTCATACCTTTGAATCAGATTCAAATCATTGCAACAGATATTGATAAGCAGATTCTGTCTAAGGCAAGGGAAGGCATATATAACGAAAAAAGTATTGCCGGTGTACCTAAAGCATTTAAAGACAAATATTTTGAGAAAATCGGTGCATCCTTTCGTGTCAGTGATGACATAAAAAAATGCATTACTTTTAAGGAACATAATTTACTCAAAGATGCGTATCCGGATCATTTGGACTTGATTGTTTGCCGTAATGTTCTTATTTATTTTACAGAAGATGCTAAAAGTGATATATATGTAAAGTTCAATAAAGCGCTGAAAAAAGAAGGTATATTGTTTGTTGGTAGCACAGAACAAATCATTCAGTCTCAAAGGTATAACTTTGAAACCAATAAGTCTTTCTTTTATAAAAAAACAGGCGAAATGTAGGTTGTTTAAGGTGTCAATCAGGGTCTCTAAGTGGAAGAAAGCTTAGAGGCTTTTTCTTTCCACATTCGGTTCTGCAAATGCTTGATTTTAATAGGCTTAAAGCAGTGTCAACAATTTCTTAGCATACAGAACAAGATCCACTTCACTTGCCAAATCATCTAAACAAACATAACCTTGTACATCCGTATAATTCTCATAATAGCAATTCATTGGTAGATTGAGGTGCTTATAAGCAGGTAGAAAATACCCTTTTTTATGAATATAGCAGTTTTCTTTGGTTGCTTGTACTTTATGACTGGGATCCACATATTTGCCCACACTTTTGTGAACAGCATAACCTTCCGTGGTTAAGAAGAAATAGTCTTTTGGGTTAGGGAAGTAATACTTCAAAGTGTCACGTCGAAGGGGTATTCTTAATGTACATAATGGATGATGAATGCCCAGTTGATAGTGGGTTAGTTGAAAGCTTTGGTTTACCGGTTCAGATATGGGAAAGCTTATAACATAGTCACCCTCATCTTCATAACCATAAATCTCGCTGATCATTATAGAATCTTCTTTCATCTGTTCTAAAAGATTAAATAAAGGCATATGTGATATAAGGCCAACAAGACCTAGTAGGTCTTCATAATTATGTAAAAGTAAGGTTTGAAGCAGCGGCTCATCTTTTGTATCTAGATAAGCTTCGTAAACCTGAATTAAATCCCCACCACTAAAAGGATCATGGCGATTATATCCAAAATACTTTTCCAATGTTTTGAGTTTTAAATTATCAAGTCCCAAAGTTTTTTTAAAAGGTCGAAGGATTTTGAGAAGATCATAACTGATATAGCTTGGACAATCCATTTTGTATAAGGCCATTCTTCTTTTTATAAATGGTAAATCAAATTGATCTCCATTAAAATGGTAAATACGATTGTATTTTTTGAGCTGGGCATTGAAATTGAAAAGCAATTCATATTCATCACTGGCTTTTTCACAAAACCATTGCTCACGAATCAGTGCATTTTTCATTTTGTCATAATAGACCATACCAATCAAATAGATGGTGGCATATTTGGGCGAAAATCCGGTGGTTTCTATATCAAAGGCCATGGTATCCGGCTCGAAAAGACAATGATTTGGTTCATATTCTGATGTATTTATGATATCTTTAATAACCAACATAAGTAATCCTCTATGTATAGCAAGTACTTAATTTTTCTCAAAACAGGTAAAATTAAGGCAGGTTCATGCTATGAGTGCTCGGGTCAACTGGGTTGCATGTTTATCGAAAATACGTTAATATCTATACTCTAGTACAAATCCATTAATTTGTAAAGACATGTAAAAGATAGGGTGCAATTGACCCTTCACATAAATCCTATAATCATATATAATGGTTAAGGGTCGGGACACTTGAGAAACTTAGTAATGATCGTTAACCATAATGGTTAAGGGTCAGGACTCTAGTTGAACTTACTTAAACAATAATTGTTTTGACACCTTAACCTATGATGTAAATATAGAAATACTTAGAGGTGAATGAATTGAAGAGAACAGGTTCAGTGGCCCTTAGCCACGAGGAAACACTAAGGCAAAAGGCCATTATTGAAAAGCTTAAGCATAGATTGAAAGATAGGGAGCTGACCTATTTTATTACGACTTTTGGATGTCAGATGAACGCCCATGATTCGGAAATGATTAAAGGCATACTTGAAGATATCGGTTATAGAGAAGCGGTTTTGGAGCAAGAGGCTGATTTTGTCATCTATAACACCTGTGCCGTTCGAGAGAATGCAGAACAAAGGGTATATGGACGTATCGGTCACTTGAAAAGCATTAAAAGAAAAAGACCGGAGATGATGATTGCTCTATGTGGATGTATGATGCAACAGCCAACGGTGATCCAGGAATTAAAAAAGAAACACAAGCATATAGACTTGGTATTTGGTACCCATAACCTATACAAGTTAGCTGAATTACTTGAAACCAGACTAGATAGTGGTAGTGCAGTTTATGATATATGGGATGCGCATAAGGAAATCGTTGAAGATCTTCCAACCATTAGAAAGCATCGTTTCAAAGCATCGGTTAACATTATGTATGGTTGCAATAACTTCTGCACCTATTGTATAGTACCTTATGTCAGAGGCAGAGAACGGAGCCGTCATCCGGAAGATATACTAAAAGAGATTACAGAACTGGTAGAAGACGGCGTGGTGGAAATCATGCTCCTTGGTCAAAATGTCAACTCCTATGGCACCGGCCTTGATCTACCGATGACTTTTGCAGAACTTATTCATGAGGTGGAGAAGGTTGAGGGTTTAAGACGTATTCGTTTTATGACACCCCATCCCAAAGATCTGTCGGATGACCTTATTCAAGTCATGTCGGTTTCACAGAAAATCTGTCATCATGTTCATCTACCTATTCAATCCGGAAGTACCAGACTTTTAAAAGCTATGAATCGACATTATACCAAAGCATCTTATCTGGATTTAGTATCCAGAATCAAAGCAAAAATACCGAACGTAGCCATAACAACCGACTTGATTATTGGCTTTCCAAGTGAAACAGAAGCAGATAATGAAGATACTATTGATGTGATACATCAAGTTGAGTATAATACAGCGTATACTTTTATTTATTCTAAAAGAACGGGCACACCGGCCGCCAATATGGAAGACCAGATACCAGAATCTGTAGTAAAAGAGCGTTTTAATAAGGTTCTTGAGGCTATGGATATCGTGAGCTTGAAAAACAGTGAAAAGCATATCGGTAACACTTATGAACTCCTAGTTGAAGAAGTGAACCACAAGAAAGCAGACTGGGTAAGTGGACGTCTTGAAGATAATCATTTGGTTCATGTTCAAGGGGATGAAAGTCTTATCGGTACATTTGTGGATGTAAAAATTATCGGATCAAAAACTTATTACCTTGTTGGTGAGATTATATAACAGAGGGGATACTATGGCTGAAAAACTAACACCCATGATGCAACAATACGTAGATATCAAAAAACAATATAAGGACGCCATCCTTTTTTTTAGGCTTGGTGATTTTTATGAGATGTTTTTTGAAGATGCAATCATCGCTTCTAGAGAGTTGGAAATCACCTTAACAGCTAAGAGCTGTGGTATGGATGAGAAGGCCCCTATGTGTGGTGTGCCTCATCATGCGGTAGAAGGCTATATTGATAAGCTTATTGATAAAGGTTATAAAGTTGCTATAGGTGAGCAATTAGAAGATCCAAAGTTGGTAAAAGGAATCGTGAAGCGTGATGTGGTTCGGGTGGTAACACCGGGAACCAATATGAATCTTCAATCTTTAGATGCCGGTAAGCATAATTATCTAGTGACCCTCTTTCAAAATATTGCACATTATGGTATAGCTTATGTGGATATTACGACCGGCGACTTCTATGTTACTCAGGTTCAAGGGTACGAAAAAGTATTAGATGAGTTGGCAAAAGTCCAGCCGCGTGAGGTCATATGTAATAATACGGCTTTATGTAATGAACCCTTAATGGAAGGGGTTAAGAACCGATTCAAAAGTTTTGTGTCGGCTAGAGAAGATTGGTATTTTGACCTTGAGCGGTCCACAGAAGCCATTAAGAAACAGCTTAGAATAGGATCCATGGAAGGCTTAGGCTTTGCAGACAAATCAGAAGCTGTAAAGGCTTGTGGTGCTCTTATCGAATACTTAAATGAGACACAAAAAAGTCAATTACATCATTTGTCTCATATTCGTTATTATGCCACAGAAGACTTTATGCTATTGGACTTGTCGACGCGACGCAATCTTGAGCTGGTAGAGACTTTAAGAGAAAAAGAGCGACGCGGTTCCTTACTATGGGTGGTGGATAAAACCAAAACCGCCATGGGTGCCAGATTATTAAGACAGTATATTGAACAACCTTTAATTCAGGTAGATGAGATTAATCAACGGCTTGACGGTGTTTCGAATTTATATGATGAACCTATGTACTTAATGGAGTTAAAAGAGTATTTAACACCAATATATGATATTGAAAGACTTATGAGTAAGATAAGCTGTCAAACGGCTAATGGCAGAGACTTACAAGCTTTTAAACAATCCATTAATATGATTGAACCCATTAAGACTTTGCTTGAGAATCTGGAAGCCGCCTACTTTATTAGAATAAGGGAAAATCTAGATGACTTAAGAGATTTATATGAATTAATTGACCAAGCTTTAATAGAGGAACCACCGATTGCCATTACTGAAGGTAGACTTATATTGAAAGGCTTCAATGAGGAAGTGGACCGATTAAGATCTGCGACAACGGACGGCAAAGAATGGCTTGCTAAGTTAGAATCTAAGGAAAGAGAACGCACAGGCATTAAGAATCTAAAAGTTAAGTACAATAAGGTGTTTGGCTATTATATAGAAGTGACCAATTCATACTTGAATCTGGTGCCGGAAGATTATACAAGAAAACAGACCATGTCAAATGGCGAGCGTTATATCACGCCGGAATTAAAAGAAATGGAAAACACCATATTAGGTGCTCAGGAAAAGCTTGAGGCATTGGAGTATGAATTGTTTGTTAAGATTCGAGACACCCTAAAATTAGCGGTTGGAAGGATTAAGGCCTCAGCTGATCAAATTGCAAAATTGGATGTTATGCAAAGCTTGGCAGACACTGCCCTTAAAGAGAATTTTGTTAGACCACAAGTGGAAAATGACGGTAGGATTGATATTGAAGAAGGACGACACCCGGTTGTTGAAAAAATGATGCCCCATGATCAATTTATCAGTAACAACACATATTTGGATCAACATGAGCATCGATTTTCCATTATTACCGGACCGAACATGGCCGGAAAATCTACTTATATGCGTCAAGTAGCTTTAATCACTTTATTGGCCCAAGTAGGCAGTTTTGTTCCTGCCAAATCAGCAAAAATATCTGTTTGTGACCGAATTTTCACAAGGGTTGGTGCATCGGATGACTTATCTTCCGGTCAAAGTACGTTTATGGTAGAAATGACGGAAGTGGCCAATATCTTAAGAAACGGTACAAAGAAATCACTAATAATATTAGACGAAATCGGACGTGGTACCTCTACTTTTGATGGTCTTAGTATTGCTTGGGCTGTGGTGGAATATATTGTCAATATCCATACCATGGGTGCAAAAACCTTATTTGCCACCCATTATCATGAATTGACAGAGCTTGAAGGTAAGATTGAAGGGGTACAGAATTATTGTATTTCTGTAAAAGAACAGGGTGATGATATCATTTTTCTTAGAAAAATCATACCTGGTGGTGCCAATAACAGTTATGGTATACAAGTGGCTAAGTTGGCCGGTGTTCCGGATTTTGTTATAAAGCGTGCCAAAATGATACTGGAAGAGTTGGATCAAGCGGATATAACCAAACACGCTGAAAGCATTAAGGTTATGGAAAAACCCGAGAAAGCAGAAGACATGCAGTTAAGTCTTTTTGAAAACATATCAGAGGATGTGGTTGAAGAATTAAGGGGCCTTGATGTTAACGCCCTAACACCTCTTGAAGCACTCAATAAACTGGCACAACTTAAAAAACGTCTTAAGGGATAAGGATAGGTGAGACACTTGAGCATTTTGTTGCTGGACCAGAATACAATTAATAAAATTGCGGCAGGGGAAGTCGTTGAACGACCGGCTTCTGTCATAAAGGAATTGGTAGAAAATGCAATCGATGCAAAAGCAGATGCGATTACCATTGAAGTTAAAGAGGGCGGTCTTAAGTTTATACGTATTACGGATAACGGATCCGGCATTCATAAGGATGATGTCAAAGCCGCATTTCTTAGACATAGTACCAGCAAAATAAAGGATGAACAAGACCTTGCAAGTATTATGTCTTTGGGATTTCGTGGTGAAGCCTTGGCCAGCATTGCCTCAGTCGGAAGGGTTGAGCTGATTACCAAACAAGCATCTGAATCTGTAGGTATACGCTATATCATAGAAGGCGGTGTCGAAAAAAGTTTTGAAGAAGTAGGGTGTCCCATAGGGACGACTTTTATGGTTAAAGACTTGTTCTATAATACGCCTGCAAGAAGAAAATTCATGAAAACCTCGTCTACGGAGCTTGGCTATATCTCGGATCTGGTTCAAAAACTAGCACTGGGTCATCCGAAGATCAGTTTCAAATTCATAAATGAGGGTAAAATCAAGCTTCAGACAACCGGAAATAATAAACTTAAAGATTGTATTTTTAGTGTGTACGGTATGGAGATGGCCAAGAACTTAATTGAAATAAACTGGCATTCTGACGGCATGCATCTTGAAGGCTTTATTGGCAAGCCTCATCTAAGCCGTGGTAATCGAACCTATGAAAATTACTTTTTAAATGGTCGCTATATTAAAAGCAAGGTTATAGAAAAAGCCATTGAAGATGGTTATAAGTCTAAGCTTATGCTGCACCAATACCCTTTTGTCACTTTTTATCTGCATGTAGATGCTAAAGATGTAGATGTAAATGTACATCCTACAAAAATGGAAGTGCGTTTTATGGAAGAAGCCAAAATCTTTCAACTGGTTTATAAAGGGATTGAAGCGGCTCTGAATAAAGAAGTATTGATTCCTCAAGTTAGTATTGAAAAAGAGAAGAAAGAAACATCTATGGTTTATGAACCGATACCGGAGCCTTTTGAGGAGAAACGAAAGAATTTGGTGGAAAATGAGACGATTATTAGCCATCATGAACCAACAGCAGCTATTAAAACGGAGATATTTTCTGAAGAAAAAACTAAAGAAAAGCCGATTGAAAAACAAGAAGCAAAGCCAGAAGAGACACCCTCAAAAACCTATAAAGGTGACCAAGTTGCTATGTCTGTAGAAGCATTTAGAGGTTCCTCTGCTGTTAGATCTCATAAAGTGGTGGGACAGCTTTTTGATACTTATTGGATTGTTGAACTTGAGGAAGAATATTATATGATTGATCAGCATGCTGCTCATGAAAAAGTATTGTATGAACGTATGGTGAAAAAACTAAGTAATAAGGTTGAGTTTGCTCAAAGGTTACTTGAACCGATTGTAGTGAATCTGTCTCTTCAGGAAATGAGCAGATATGAAACATATCAGCGGTTATTTGTAGATCTAGGCTTTGAAGTGGAAGCTTTTGGTGAAGAGGCTTTAATTATTCGGTCTGTACCCTTTGTGTTTGGAAAATCCCTTGAGGCCAATCAGTTTCTACAGATTCTGGACGGGTTAGCGGATAGTTTTATCGAGGATAAATATGACATTCTTCTGGATGATATTGCTTCGATGGCGTGTAAAGCTGCGGTAAAAGGTAATGATCGACTTTCCCAGAGTGAGTACATAGGGTTAATCGATGATCTGTTGACACTTGAAAATCCTTTTCATTGTCCCCACGGTAGGCCGACCATTATTGCTATGACCAAATATGAGCTTGAGAAGAAATTTAAGAGGATACAAGGATGAAACCACTTATTGTCATTACGGGACCTACCGCAACAGGAAAAAGTAAATTAGCGGTTCAACTGGCTAAAGAAATTCAAGGCGAGATTATTTCTGCCGATTCTATGCAAGTATATAAAGGGATGGATATTGGTACTGCCAAGGTTACCTTAGAAGAAATGGATGGTATAAAACATCATCTCATAGATGTACTAAATCCGGACGAAGGATGTAGCATCGCTAGGTTTCAAAAAATGGTTAAAGAAGCTCTGGCAGATATTTATGCCAGGGGTAAAGTACCTATTTTAGCTGGAGGGACTGGTTTTTATATTCAGTCTATTATCTATGATGTAACCTTTATGGACCATGTACCGGATAATAGCTATAGAGAGCGTCTTGAAGAAATGGCGAAAAATGGCGACAAGGCTCTACTATTTTCAATGTTAGAAGCGGTGGATTCGGACTCGGCAAAGACCATTCATATGAATAATACGAAAAGGGTGATTCGAGCTTTGGAATATTATCATATGACCAATGAGCCTATATCTCTTCATAATAGGCGGGAAAAAGAAAAACAATCTCCATACAATCTAGGATTCTATGTATTGAATATGGAGCGGGAATTGCTCTACAAAAGAATTAATGATCGTGTGGATCAAATGGTTGAAGAAGGCTTAGTAGAGGAAGTAAAAACGCTTTTGGAGCAAGGTTATAATAAGAGCTTAGTTGCCATGCAAGGTCTTGGTTACAAGGAAATTATTGGCTATCTGGAAGGTGAATATGATTTAAATGATGCCATCGATCTCTTGAAAAAGGGTACAAGGCATTTTGCCAAACGTCAATTGACTTGGTTCAAAAGAGAAAAAAATGTTAATTGGGTTAACTTACACGACTATAATTATGATATGATACAAGTTGTAAAATATATTTTAAAAGATATTGAAGTACAGAAGTTTTTGTAATACAATAGGGTTATGGTTAACGGGTCAATTATATAGTTTTGATGTCTTAACCAAAGCATTCAATAATAATCAAATCGTTGTTTGATAAGAGATATATTGAAAATATATCATAAGGGGGCAAGAGAATGAGCAAACCAATTAATTTACAAGATGTATTTTTGAATCAGGTAAGAAAAGATAAAATTACGGTTGTGGTTTATTTGACCAATGGTTTTCAACTAAAAGGCATCGTTAGAGGTTTTGACAACTTTATCGTCATCCTTGAGGCGGAAACAAAACAACAAATGATTTACAAGCATGCCATTTCAACCATAATACCTGCTAAAGAAGTACAATTAATGACTGAAGAACGCTAGAGAGGAATTCCATATGACAGACAAGATCTATAAACATCTTGGTATCTGTGATGATGTGATTTCGCATGTGAAAAAGATTGAAGACGCCCTATTTGATCGGTTTAATCAGATAGATCAAATAGCGGAGGTCAATCAACTGAAAGTCTTAAAGGCGATGCAAGACAATAGAGTCAGTGATACGCATTTTGCAGCAACCACTGGCTATGGCTATAATGATCTAGGTAGAGATACCTTAGAAAATGTGTATGCTTCCGTATTTAATGCGGAAGCTGCTTTAGTTCGTCCACAAATAATTTCAGGTACCCATGCGCTTCATATTGCTTTGGCAAGTCACTTAAGACCAGGCGATGAAATATTATCACCCGTAGGCAAACCTTATGACACATTAGAAGAGGTCATAGGCATAAGGGAGACACCGGGTTCTCTTTCAGAATATGGTATTACATACAGACAAGTGGATTTTCTGGACAATAAGAACATAGACTACCCCGGTATCAAAGAAGCCATACACGACAAAACAAAGCTGGTTGCCATACAAAGATCAAAAGGCTATGACATTCGTCCGACACTATCTCCTGAAAGCATTGGAGAAATCATAGGATTTGTCAAAAGCATAAAGCCGGATATTATATGTATGGTGGACAATTGCTATGGTGAATTTGTAACCGTAACTGAGCCTACGCATTATGGGGCAGATATGGTGGTAGGTTCGTTAATTAAAAATCCAGGTGGAGGTTTGGCACCAACAGGTGGTTATATCGTAGGTAGCAAAGCCTGTGTGGATATGGCTTCTTACCGTTTGACCGCACCCGGTCTTGGTAAAGAAGTGGGTGCAACTTTAGGGATTAATCAGAGTCTTTTTCAAGGTCTATTTTTAGCACCGACGGTTGTTGCTGCTGCGCATAAAAGTGCTTTGTTTGCTGCAGCGGTATTTGAAAGTCTGGGCTATGAAGTCATTCCGTCCAGTCAGACGGAGCGTTATGATATAATTCAAGCAATCTCCATGAAAAGCCCTGAGGCGGTTATCGCCTTTTGTCAAGGGATACAGATGGCAGCACCGGTTGACAGTCATGTGGTGCCGATTCCTTGGGCTATGCCGGGGTATGATGCTCCAGTCATCATGGCGGCTGGATCTTTTATACAAGGCTCCAGTATTGAGTTGAGTGCAGACGCACCTATAAAACCACCTTATACAGCTTATTTTCAAGGTGGTCTCACATGGTACCATGGTAAATATGGGGTAATGTGTGCATTGCAGAATATGGTCAATCAAAAGATAATAGAGATAGAGAACCATGTGAAAGATAGAGTTTAGCTACCATAAAAGAATGTGCAAGCAAGGCGAGGCGCAGCCACTTAGTTTGGTTGAGGGAGGTAATACCAATGAGTATGAAGATTGAAAAACCGTATGCATTAACGAAGGATGACATATTAAAAAAATTAGAGGTCAAGATAGATTCAGGCCTCAGTGAGGATGAAGTAGCAAAAAGACGTGCAGAATATGGGGAGAATGTGCTTGAAGCCAGAGAAAAGGTATCGGCTTTAAAGATATTCATGCACAACGCCAATAATATCATTGTGTATCTTTTAATAGTGGCTTCAGGAGTATCCTTTGCTATGGATGAACCTGTTGAAGGTTCTGCGGTTATTGTTGCCATCTTGATTGCGGTCTTGTCCGGATTTATATCAGAATACAAAGCTCAAAAATCAGTAGAATCTTTACAAAAAATGACAAGAACCGTGGCAAAAGTAAGACGTAACGGTAAGATTATGGAAGTGGAATCTCAACACTTGGTCATCGGAGATGTCCTGTATATTGAGGAAGGCGATCTCGTGACAGCGGACAGTTATATTATCGAAGACAAAAATTTCGCTACCATTGAATCGGCATTAACGGGAGAATCCGAATCGATGGATAAGACTTCCGATTTTGTCGGTGAAGAAGATACGTCTATTGGTGACAGAAAAAACATGGTATTTACCGGTACTGCAGCAACCAGAGGGAATACCTATGCCGTCGTAACGGCTATAGGCATGGATACGGAGATTGGAAAAATCAGTGACATGATTCGTACGGATGAAAAAACCATAACACCCCTTGAAGCCCAGTTGAACCGTTTAGGTAAAACATTAATACTTTTCTCAGCCATTGTGGCACTAGCGGTGACAGCCCTTGGCATATCATATGGTGAAGATTTATATGCTATGATAAAAATAGGTATCATTTTAGCGATTGCATCCGTTCCGGAAGCCTTGCCTGCAGTTTCTACCATAACCTTGGCTATTGGTATGAAAACCATGGCCTCTCACAATGCTTTGGTAAAGAGCTTACCGGCTGTAGAGACCTTAGGTTCCACTACAGTTATATGTACAGATAAGACAGGTACTTTAACAGAGAATCAAATGACAGTCAAACATATATACCATACATCCTTAGACCGTACCTTTGAAGTAGAAGGTGACGGGTATGATCCGGAGGGTGCTATTGTGGACTATGATGAAGCCCTAGAAGAACTCATTATTGCTGGCGTCTTATGTAGTAACGCAACCCTTGTAAAAGAAGAACAGGATTACAAAATAATTGGTGATCCTACAGAAGGTGGTCTTGTTGTTCTTGGAGAAAAGGCTTCTTTAACAAAAGATGCGCTAGAGAACAACGGCTATAAACGTATTGGAGAAGTTCCCTTTAATTCTACGGATAAGTATATGGTTACAGCTTATGATATAAAAGATAATGAAAAACGTCTTTTTATAAAAGGTGCACCGGACGTCCTCATGAAGATGGCTCAAGCAGAACAAAGCGATCTTGATCAGTGGAATAAGATAAACGATGACATGACCCATGAAGGCATGCGGGTTCTGGCCATAGCAGAGATTAGAAACTATCAGGACGCTACAGATGAAGCGTCTATGAGTAAGGCCCTAGAACAAGGGCTAGAGATTCTTGGTTTTGTTGGAATCATAGATCCGCCAAGAGAAGATGTTAAAGAAGCCATTAGGGTGGCTCAAGAAGCCGGTATTCGTGTAATCATGATTACAGGTGATCATCCCGGCACAGCCAGTATTATTGCACAGAAAATTGGTATGAATAATATTGATCAAGTCATAACAGGTAAAGAAATGGACCTTATGTCAGATGAAGCATTGGCCGAAGAAATTAAGACCACTTCTGTGTTTGCAAGGGTTTCTCCTGAAAACAAATTGCAAATTGTACGTGCTTTGAATATTGACGATGAAGTCACAGCCATGACCGGAGACGGGGTTAATGATGCACCGGCTCTTAATGGTGCAGACATTGGTATTGCCATGGGCATAAGAGGTACTGAAGTGGCAAAAGAAGCTTCGGACATGATTTTGACCGATGACCGTTTCTCTACAATTGTTGATGCGGTTAAAGAAGGACGGGTCATCTTTGATAATATGGAGAAATTCATTTATTTTTTATTCTCTTGTAACGTTGTGGAGATCTTAGCCATATTTTTAAGTATTCTGTTTAAGCTCCCGATTCCGATTCTTGCGCTACAAATCCTATGGCTGAACTTGGTTGTAGACGTATTGCCGGCAATGTCTTTTGCTTGGGAAACCGGTGAAGGGGACATTATGAAGCGCATGCCAAGAGATCCTAAGCAGGCGATTGTTAATAAAGCCTTTTTAGCAAAGATTGCTGTAAGTGGTATCTTAATCGGTGTGGGTTCACTAGCTGCTTTTGCCTATGGGTTATCTCGAGGTTACGATATAGATACAGCTAGAACCATTGCATTTGCTACCATGGCTTTTGGACAGCTCTTCCATGTACTGAATGTGAGAAGACAACATACTTTTGGATTGGATAAAAGCATTCTTAAGAATCCATTTCTAATTGGTGCATTGGCAATTGCTGCCTCACTGATGTTACTCGTCATATACCTGCCATTCTTTAATGATGTTATGTATACAAAACCACTGGATGCGTATAAATGGTGGGTAATCTTGCTTAGTGCTTCTGTACCGACAATATTGATACAAGGTTATGGCATCCTGAAAAGACGATTACAGCATAGCGTATCTTGACAAAGATGGCTAATATCATTATAATTTTAACGAGTGATTGGGATATTGAATATTTGTAGAATGGGTTTAAAGGCATCAATATAATTAGGAGGAACTATTGTGAAAAGTTACGGATTGAATGAACTTAGAAAAATGTACTTGGACTTCTTTGAGAGTAAGGACCATTTAAGGGCGAACAGTTTTTCCTTGGTGCCGCATAACGATAAAAGCTTACTATTGATTAATTCAGGCATGGCGCCTTTAAAGCCTTATTTCACTGGACAGGAAACGCCACCAAATAAAAGGATGACCACATGTCAAAAATGTATACGTACAGGAGATATCGAGAATGTAGGCAAGACGGCAAGACATGGTACTTTTTTTGAGATGCTAGGCAATTTCTCCTTTGGTGATTATTTCAAGGAAGAAGCCATTGCTTGGGCTTGGGAATTCTTTACACAAGTACTTGAAGTGCCTAAGGAAAGCTTATATGTTTCAGTCTATGAAGAAGATGATGAAGCAGAGAAAATATGGCATGAACAAGAAAAAGTGCCTATGAATCATATTGTGCGTATGGGTAAGAAGGATAATTTCTGGGAGCATGGCGCCGGTCCTTGTGGACCCTGTTCAGAGATCTATATTGACCGTGGCGACCAGTACGCTTGTGATGATCCAAACTGTGCCGTCGGTTGTGAATGTGATCGCTATGTAGAGATCTGGAATCTGGTCTTTACCCAGTTTGAGGCGACACCTGAGGGTGAATATATACCCCTTGATTTCCCAAACATTGACACAGGTATGGGACTTGAGCGTTTAGCGGTTATGATGCAAGGGGTAGAATCCATATTTGACGTGGATACCATCCGTGCCTTACGTGATGAAGTCTGTAATATTGCCAAAGTGACTTACAAAAAAGACCCTAAAACAGATATATCCATTCGTTTGATTACGGACCATATTCGGTCTGTAACCTTTATGACTTCAGATGGTATACTGCCTTCTAATGAAGGTCGGGGATATGTTCTTAGAAGACTCCTTAGAAGAGCGGCCCGCCATGGTAAGTTGCTTGGTATTGAAGGGGCTTTTCTAGCCAAGTTGGTTGAGGTGGTTATTGAAACATCTAAAGAAGCCTATCCGGAGTTATCGGAAAAGGAAGCTTATATCTACAAAGTGATTTCCATAGAGGAAGAACGTTTTGCAGAAACCATAGATCATGGTCTTAGTATCTTAAACGGTTATATTGAAGAAATTAAAGATGCCGGAGTTACGGAATTGGATGGAGAGAAAGCATTTACTTTGTATGATACTTACGGGTTTCCTCTGGATTTGACTTTGGAAATCTTAAGTGAAGTCGGCTTGAATGTAGATGAAACCAAGTTCAAAGCAGCTATGGAGGAGCAACGTCAAAGAGCAAGATCGGCCCGAGAAGAATCCAACTACATGGGTGCTAAAGAGACGGTGTATAACCAACTGCCTGTTGAACTTAGTTCCAACTTCATCGGTTATGAGCATCTTGAAGGCAAGTCTATCGTTCGGGCGTTGACGACGGATCAAGTCGTTCAAAAAGCAGTCAAGGGAGAAGAAGTGTCTATATTTGTAGATGAAACACCTTTTTACCCAACCAGTGGTGGACAACAAGCCGATCGAGGTACCATACTTTTTGAAAAAGGTGTTGTTGCTATTAAAGATGTCAAAAAACTCATGGGTGAAAAGATTGCTCATATCGGTCATGTGGTTGAAGGCGAAGTGGCCATAGGCGATGAGGCTTTACTTAAAGTGGACGTAAGTTATAGACATGCTACTATGAAGAATCATAGTGCAACACACTTATTGCAAAAGGCTTTAAAACATGTACTCGGTGATCATATTGAACAAGCCGGTTCGGCTGTTAATAGTGAGCGCTTGAGGTTTGACTTTACCCATTTTACAGGGATGACACCGGAAGAAATTAAAGCGGTTGAAGATGAAGTCAATGAGATGGTGCTTAAAGAGTTAAAAGTGAACATTGAAGAAATGCCCATCGATGAAGCTAAGAAAAAAGGCGCTATGGCACTTTTTGGAGAAAAATACAGTGATGTGGTGAGAGTCGTATCAATGGGAGATTATACCGTTGAGTTATGTGGTGGTACCCATCTTGGTAATACCATCGAAATAGGTACCTTCAAAATCATATCAGAAAATGGTGTGGCAGCAGGTGTCAGAAGAATAGAAGCTTTAACGGGAGAAAATGCGATTCGTTACTATAAGGATAAGGAAGCGACTTTAAAAGCGATTGCTGAAAAAATTAAAGTGGATCCTGGGAATGTGTTAAACAAAATTGAAAATCTTCTAGATGAGAATAAGCAATTGCAACAGGCTTTGGATCAATTAAAATCCAAATTGGCCAGTGGTGCGGTGGACGATCTTATTAATACTAAACAACAAATTGGAGATATACAGTTTTTGGGTGCTCAGGTTGACGGCGTGGATGTGAATCGTCTAAGAGATATGGGCGATAACTTCATGAATAAGTTAGACAATGGGGTTGTGGTTCTTGCTACAGCCAATGACGGCAAGGTAAGCTTGTTGGTTATGGCATCAGAAGGCGCTATTAAGCATGGTGCCCATGCCGGTAATATGATCAAGGGTGCTGCAGCGGTTGTAGGTGGTGGTGGCGGTGGACGCCCCAATATGGCACAAGCAGGTGGTAAAGACCCAAGTAAGATTAAAGATGCTTTGCTAAAAGCAGAAGAAATACTGATGGCGCAGATGAAATAAGAGTTGTAGGTGGGTCCCATGAAAACCCTTCGTTATCAACTTGACAAATACGATTTGATTTGTTATTATTCTTTTAATTCATCTATGAGGGAGTAACTGCCTATATGGGATTTATCATCGTCAAGACAGCGAAAGCTCGGTGATAAAGATACGACTTGTATTTTGTGAGACTCAATGAAGACCGAAAGGTTTTTTTGAGTCTTTTTCTATGGACTTTTCTAGATCTTCGGTATGTCAATCTAAGGAGAATCGTTTATGAAAACTTTTTATCAGATGTCACCGGAAGAAACGAAATCATTTTTTGAAGTACAGAATATGGGTCTAACAAAGGAACAAGTAGGCAAAAGTATTGAAAAACATGGCGAAAACAAATTAGAAGAGGTTAAGTCGGTTCATCCATTTGTGGTCTTTTTATCCCAGTTTAAGGATTTCTTGGTATGGATTTTATTGGTTGCAGCGCTTGTATCGGCTGTAATGGGCAAGCTTGAGAGTACTTTGGTTATCATAGCGGTGCTGATACTCAATGCCATCCTTGGAACAGTACAGCATGTTAAGGCAGAACAATCTCTTAAAAGTCTTAAGGCATTGTCATCTCCAAGTGCTAAGGTTATGCGTGAAGGGCAAATCATGGAAATCCCATCTGCCGGGGTGGTTGTTGGGGACATTCTGATTGTTGATGCCGGAGATTTTATTGCGGCGGATGGTCGCCTTATTGAAAGCTCAAGCTTGCAGCTGAATGAAAGTGCACTCACCGGTGAGTCCGTTAGTGTGGATAAGATGGTAGAACCTATTGGTAAAGATCATGTTCCTATAGGCGATCAGATTAACATGCTGTTTTCCAGTAGTTATGTAACTTATGGACGGGGTAAGGCTGTTGTTACGGCTGTAGGTATCCATTCTGAAATTGGGCGCATTGCAACACTGCTAAAAAGTGCTAAGGAAAAGTCTACGCCCTTACAACGTAATCTGGATCAGTTTGGCAAGAAACTGGCCTTATTTATTATTCTGATTTCTGCATTGGTGTTTGGACTAAGTATGTATCGTGGGACTGGGGTTATGGATGCCATGTTGTTTGCCATTTCTTTAGCGGTTGCAGCCATTCCGGAAGCTCTAAGCTCCATTGTGACCATCGTATTGGCTCTGGGAACCAGAAAACTTGCAGATCAAAATGCCATTATTAGAAAGCTGCATTCTGTGGAAAGTCTTGGGAGTGTTTCTATTATATGTTCGGATAAAACAGGTACATTAACTCAGAATAAAATGAAAGTTCAACATATTTACACAGACGGTGAACTGGTAGATGTGGCTGACATAAATAAAGAGGACAAATTACATTACAAGTTGGTCATGGCCGGATTATTATGCAGTGATGCCGTTACAACAGAGGATAAGAGAATTGGAGATCCAACAGAAATCGCTCTTGTTGATTTGGGGGAAAACCTACATTTAGATGAGCTTGTGGTAAGGGAATCCATACCTAGATTGTCCGAATTGCCTTTTGACAGTGATAGAAAATTGATGACAACTTTACAACATATCGAGGGTGAAGCCATTGTCTTTACAAAAGGTGCCATAGATGTTTTACTAAAGAGGTCCAAGTTCATTGAAAGCAAAGAAGGTGTTCGACCTATAGAGGAAGCAGATATTAGGGATTATGAAAAAATCAACCATAGCCTGTCCAATCAAGGGCTTAGGGTTTTGGCTTTTGCTTGGCGTAAAGTGGATGAGTCGACCTTGACCTTGGAACATGAAGATGAGATGATTTTATTTGGTCTTGTGGCCATGATGGACCCACCAAGAGAAGAGTCAGCAGCAGCTGTAGAAGACTGTCTTAAAGCAGGTATTAAACCAATCATGATTACAGGTGATCATAAGATTACAGCTTCAGCGATTGCTAGACAAATTGGAATCTTAAGAGGTGACGGTGTGGCCATTGAAGGGGCAAAAATCGAAGGGCTAACTGAAGAGCAGTTAATTGCCTTGGTTCCAAATGTATCTGTTTATGCCAGAGTATCACCGGAACATAAGATCCGTATCGTGAGTGCTTGGCAGTCACTTGGACATATTGTAGCCATGACTGGAGATGGTGTTAATGATGCACCGGCACTTAAACAGGCCGATATTGGCATTGCTATGGGCATCACCGGGACAGAAGTGGCTAAAGATGCTGCCAGTATGGTGCTAACCGATGACAATTTTTCTACTATAGTTAAGGCTATAAATAATGGTCGAAGCATTTATGATAATATTAAAAACGCGGTCAAGTTTTTGTTGTCCGGTAATACAGCCGGTATTCTTGCCGTCTTATACGCTTCAATTGTAGGCTTACAAGCACCTTTTGCACCTGTTCATCTGCTGTTTATCAATCTTTTGACAGACAGTTTGCCGGCAATCGCCATCGGCGTTGAACCGGCCCACGGACAGTTAATGAAACGAAAACCAAGGGATGCGCGTAAACCAATTTTGGACAGAGCTTTTGCGATAGAAGTACTTTTGGAAGGTATTGTGATTGCAATTGTAACCATGGCGGCTTACTACTTAGGACTAAATCAAGGCGGACATGGTGTGGCGATGACCATGGCTTTTGCTACGCTCAGTTTGTCCAGGTTGGTCCATGGTATTAATTGTCGTATGGATGAACCTTTGACGTTTAAAACCCTTTTTATGAATCCTTTTACCTATTTGGCTCTTGTACTGGGTGTGTTGTTACTGGGATCTGTCCTGTTACTACAACCATTGCAGAGCATCTTTGAAATCAGTCCTTTGACACCGACTCAGATTACAAGTATTGGGATTTTATCCTTAGTACCCCTTGTGGTTGTACAAGTTGGCAAACATGTACAAAAAGGTTTGC